>CAWVXN010000293.1:0-4576 GCA_963933695.1 uncultured Myxococcales bacterium
CCTGTTGATCGCCGTAAACCCCCTTTGCGACCCGGGTGCCTTGGTCGATCCCGACCCGCATCCCGACGCCCAATCCGAGACCCAATCCGACCCCCAATCCGAGACCCCATGAGGGATCCGAAGCCCCTCGGTTCAGCCACCCTCCTCGGCCGCCACCATCACGAAATCGGCGCGCTCGCCAGCACAGCAGAGGGCCCCGCCGCCATCACTCTCTCCCGGGGCGGTGCCGCCAAGACCTACGGGCATACCGAACCGAACGAGGACGCTGTGTATTTCGCGCGGGGAAGGGGCGGCTGGCTGCTGGCCGTAGCCGATGGCCACCACGGCTCGACGGGTTCCGAAGCCGTGATCGACCACATCGCGTCCGCCCTGGCCCCGGACTGGACCGGGGCCTCTCCCCTAGGTTTTGACGCATCGAGTTGGAAGGAATGCAGCCTCGATGTCCTTCAGGACTGCGGACGGGCAGTCCTGCGCCGAGCCGCGGAGAACGGGGTCGCGCCGGCACCGACCACCCTCTCCCTGGCCCTGATCCGGTCTCAGGAATCCGCTTTGGGGTGGATCTCCATAGGGGACAGCCATGTCTTCTGCGCCAGCCCCGATTCCGTGGAAGAACTCGGCTGGCCCAGCCTCGAACGCAAAGACCGTTATTTCCTCGGCTCCGAGGCCGCGTCCCGAAAGGGCATGCGCGATCGATCCCTCGCCGGCTATCGCGATCTCGGCGAAACCTGCGCCCTCCTGCTGGCCACCGATGGCCTGTCGGAACCCAACATCGGAGTGGACCACCCCGCTCAGGCTGTCGCCGACGCCCTGGCCGAGAGTGCACGCTGCCCGGCGGAGACCCGTGCCCTGGTTCTGGCCAAAGCGCTCAGCGCCATCGCCATGGCGGCCCAGGTGGAACATCGGGCTGGAGACAACATCGGTTGCGCGGTGTTGGATCTGCGGGGAGACCACGCGGACTAGGCCGGGGGCCCCGGGTCACCCCGCCCCTTGCCCCACCACTTGCCCCACCACCCGCTCCGCAATGGCCAGCGCCGCCGTCAGACCCGGGGATTCGATCCCGATGCAGTTGATCAAACCCGGGAATCCGAACTCGGACTCTTCCTTGACCACGAAATCTCGGAAGCCCTCGCCGGGGCCGGCGAGTTTCGGCCGAAGACCGGCGAAATCCGGAAGGAGCCACGCCGGGCGGACTCCGGGCAAGTAGCGCCCCACCGCCTGGGCGAAGGAGCGGGCCTTCCCGGGATCCACCGCCAGATCCCCATCAACAACGTATTCGGCATCGGGGCCGAAGCGGATTCCCCCGGCCAGATCCAGAGTGGCGTGAATCCCCAGTCCGCCACCGCCGGGCCCCGAGACGGCGGGAGGCGCGGGATAGACGAGATGGCGAAGCTTTAAGCCCGCCGCCCCGGCCAGCGCGAAATAGCTGCCCTTGCATGGGTGCAGGCGATAGCCCCGGGCGTCCAGGTCCATCCCCGCTCGTTCCGCCAGACCATCCGCCCTGAGACCTGCCGCGTTGACGACGGCTTCGCAGTCGACGAATTGGGTGTCCTCGCCGCCCATACCGCCGATACCGCCCATGACGCGCGCGCCGAGTCTCCAGCCCCAGGCACACGGCTCCAGGGAAACCACCTCGTGATGGAGCAGAAGCGTGGCGCCATGGGTTTCGGCGTCGGCCAGGAGCGAGAGCGCAAAACCCGACGCATCGACGATGCCGCTCTCGGGCGAGTAAAGAGCCCCCGAGCCCACCACCCGGGGCTCCCGATCCCTCAGCTCCTGGGCTCCGAGAAGCGCCAGTCCGGAAACGCCGTTGGCCAGGCCTCGATCGAGCAGTCCCGCGATGCGGACCATTTCGCTCTCGTCGACGGCGACGATCAGTTTTCCCACTTTGCGGTGGGCCACGCCTCGCCCCTTGAGCCAGGGATACAGAAGTTCCCGGCCCCGAATGCAGAGCGTGGACTTCAGACTTCCCGGAGGCGAATAGATCCCAGCGTGAATGACCTGGCTGTTCCGAGAGGTCACTTCCCGAGCGACGCCCCCGTGACGCTCCATCACCAGAACCGATCGACCGCTCCGGGCCAAGGCCGAGGCCGCCGCGAGCCCCACCACTCCAGCCCCCACCACCACCACATCTACCCCGGGGCTGGGCGCCACGACTTAGGGGGCCGGCGCGTCCTGGGTCACCGTCGAGATCTCGCCTCCCACCACCGGAAGGGTCTTGCCTCGTAGCAACAGGAAGAAAGTCCGACGGGTGTCAGGCGAACCGAAGGTCAACAAATAAGCCGAAAGGGCCAGATAGATCCCCGTAAAAAGCCAGCGCACCGTAGGATTCGGAAAACAGAGCTGAACCCCAAACAGAACCGCCAGCACCAGGGCCTCGCGTCGGCCAAAGCGAAAATCGGAAACCAGAATGACGGCGAACAACGATTGTGCCGATGTGAGCAGCAGTTCCTGGGATTGCCGAGCGTCCAGGGGCAACCCCGAAAACCCTCCCAGAGACAGCGCGTAGGCGATGGGGATGGCCCCGACCAGAAGAGTCCACTGGTTGACCTTGGATGAAATCAATGCCCCGAGCCCAACGCTCCCCCTGAGCTTCCACGCGAAAATCAGGGCGATGATGAATTCGGGCGCTTCCGAGGCCAGAGGGGCAATCCACTGCACCAACAGAAATTCATCGATGGCCCGAGAGCGACCCACCGAGACCAGGCTCTCCGCAAAGGGCTCGGCGGAAACGAAAATCGCGAAGCCGGCGAACACGAAGAGCAGAACCGACCAGATCCTTCGGCCCGTCTGCTTGAACTCTTCGTCGATCAGCAGCGCTGGCCCATCGAGTTTGGTCTCCGCCCCTTCCCCCCGCATGGCTTCGCGCACCCAACTCACGAAGAGTGCCAGCAGGACAACGCTGTCGAAGAGGTTGATGGTGCCCGAGAGGGGGATTAAGAACGAATAGAGAGTCGCCCAGATCAGGTATCGAATCTCGAGTTGCTGGGGGGGGCTCACCTTCAGGGAATCGGTCCCTGCACGCTGGCAACCCACCAGGACGACCAGCGTCCAGCCCAAGCCGATCAGGAGGCGGTTGGCCCCTGTCATATTGGCCACCGCGTAGCTCGCATAGCTGGGATCCTTGCCTGCCATCCATGCGAAATGGAGATCCACCGCGTACTCGGGCAACACGCCCATCAGCGCCAGTAAAAGCAAGGCCATCGACTGGGGAATCTCGCGCTCGGCCAGCTCGCACGCCCAGGAAAGCATGAAGGCCGCGCCCAGGATCGATATCCCGGCCATGGTGGCTACCCACTCTGCGGCGATCCCGAGGCCTCCCCAGGCCTCGGCCATCGCCCAGGGAATGGGAAGCGCCAACGCAAAGCCAAACCAGAGAAGGTCTCGCCGCGGCCGCCGATGATGATGACCCTTCTTCATGCGAGTTTCGAACCGAATTCAACTTCAAAACGCGCCGCGATGGCTTCGCGGTCAAGAGCAATCGACTGAGGTCCGGCCTCGGCGACTTTCAGCGCACCCATCAGACTTCCCAGCCGGCAACCGGTCTCCAGGGACAGCCCCCGGGCCAAGGCGTAGAGCAAACCCGAGCGATAGGCGTCCCCGCATCCGGTGGGATCGGTCACCCGTTGAGCCTTCACACTGGCAATTTCGCTTCGATCCGACTCGATCTCGAAATTCACCGCAACGCCCCCCCGGCGAACCATCGATCCCTCGGCCCCTCGCGTCACCACCAAAGCGCCCACGCGCTCGGCGATGGCGTCTTCGTCCATTCCCGTCTTCTCCTGGGTAAGAAGCCACTCATAATCGTTGACCACCAGGATCGAAGCCCCCTCGATCAGTCCCAACAACTCATCGCCCGCGAACGTAGGCAACTGTTGGCCAGGATCAATGACACAGGGAATCTGGCGCGACTTCAGTTCCGCGGCGTACTCGATCATCGCCTGTTTGCCATTGGGCGACACGATGCCCATGCTGATTTCTTCGCGGACATCGGCCAGGCTGGCCTCGTGGGCCCGCTCCATCGCACCCGGATGAAAAACAATCAGCTGATTGCTATCCCGATCGGTGGTAATAAAGCACTGGGCGGTAAAGGCGTCGTCCAACACCCGAAGATAGTCCCGCCGCACACCGTGATCATCGAGCCATTGCGCATACGCGCCCAAATCATTGCCCACCGTGGCCAGCAGCGCGGGATCCTCGCCCAGGAGGCGGAGATTGAAGGCGATATTGGCCCCTGTCCCCCCCCATCGCTTTTCGAGGCTTGGAACGAGAAAAGCCACATTCAGCCGATGGATCTGATCGGGCAGAATGTGGTTTTTGAACAGATCTTCGAAGACCATGATGTGGTCGATGGCAACCGAGCCTGTAACCAGAACCGACATGAATTAAAACTACTCCTCTTGGGGTTGAACCAGCGTAACTCCCGGACTGCCGCCGGGCGCCGACCCGGGCGGACCGGTAGAATGAAGCCATGAATATCGTCGATCTCTATCGTAATGGCGACCCGGTTATGTCCTTTGAGTTCTTTCCCCCAAAGACCGAACGCGGTTACCAAAATCTTTTCGAGACCATCCGCGAC
>CAWVXN010000294.1:0-4555 GCA_963933695.1 uncultured Myxococcales bacterium
AACACTACGCTAACTTTACGTAAGTTCAATTTCCATACAATTGTAGGGTTTTCATCCCACCTGTCTTTCCTGTGTCACACCGCCCTCCCAGCCCGTTTTCTAGGTTGAACCTTGGTCAGCCGACCCTCGAAATCGCTTCCAGATCGTGCGTTTCGCGCGATCGGCATGGGGCTTCCACTGGAATCATCCTCCATCCCCCCGGGCCTCGTTCCTGATGATCTGTCAGAATGGGTTCACATCAATCCCCAGGAGAGCCCAATGATCCTGCTTGACCCGAACAACCACGATCGCCAATACCCCGACGATCAATCCCGGCAGATCATGCGGAAGGCCATCCAATTCTTTGAGGGCAAGGGCAAGGCGGCGCTCAAGCGCGACGACCGCGAGCAGGTCTGGTATGCCGACTTCCTCGAATTCGCACGAGAGGAAAGGCTCTTCGCGACGACCCTGACTCCTGCGGGCTACGGGGCGGCTGAATCGCGCTGGGACACCTGGCGCAATTGTGAATTCGCCGAGATCTTGGCGTTCTATGGCCTTGCCTATTGGTACACCTGGCAGGTTTCAGTCCTCGGACTGGGTCCAATCTGGATGAGTGACAACGAAGAGGTCAAATCCCGCGCTGCCCGACTCTTGGAGGAAGGGGGTATTTTTGCCTTTGGCCTCTCCGAGCAGGCCCACGGGGCGGACGTCTACTCAACGGACATGGAATTGATTCCCCAGGAAGCTGGAGGCTTCCTGGCCAGAGGCGAAAAGTACTACATCGGCAACGGCAACAAGGCCGCACTGGTTTCGACCTTCGGGAAGATTCGGGGCACCGACGACTACGTGTTCTTCGTGGTGGACCCGCAAAACGAACACTACGAGTGCAAGCGCAATGTCGTTAATAGCCAGTCCTATGTGTCTAATTATGCGCTCCACGACTATCCCATTACCGAAGCAGACATCCTGTCCCGCGGTCGTGAAGCCTGGAATTCTGCGTTGAATACCGTCAACGTCGGCAAATTCAACCTGGGTTGGGCTTCCATCGGAATCAGTACCCACGCCCTCTACGAAGCCGTTCAACATGCGGGCAATCGTCAACTCTATGGCCAGATGGTCACGGACTTTCCTCACGTGCGGCAATTGTTTTCCGATGCCTATGCACGCTTGGTCGCCATGAAACTAGTGGCTCTCAGAGCGGCTGACTATATGCGCTCAGCCAGTTCGACGGATCGGCGCTATCTGCTCTACAACCCGGTGGTCAAGATGAAAGTCACCACCCAGGGCGAGGATGTCATCGACCATCTCTGGGATGTCATTGCGGCCAAGGGTTTCGAGAGAGACATGTATTTCGAGATGGCCGCCCGAGATATTCGGGCCCTCCCCAAACTCGAGGGAACGGTCCATGTCAATATCGCGTTGATCGTCAAATTCATGCCCAACTATTTTTTCAATCCGGAGGACTGTCCTGAGATAGGTCGACGAGATGACCCCGCGGACGACACTTTTCTTTTTCAGCAGGGCGCGGCACGTGGACTCGGGGACGTTCGATTCCACGACTACCAGGCGACCTACGCAGGTTTTTCTCAGCCCAATGTCGGTGTCTTTCGTGAGCAGATTGCGGTCTTCAGGGAGATGCTCGAGCATGCCCCGCCAGGACAGGGCCAGTCGAACGACGTCGATTTCCTGCTGGCCGTGGGAGAACTCTTCACCCTCGTGGTCTACGGGCAACTCCTGCTCGAAAATAGCCAGATTTATGGCATCGACGACGACTTGATCGACCAGATCTTTGACGTCTTCGTGCGAGATTTTTCCAGCTATGCCGTTCAACTTCACGGGAAGCCCAGCAGCACCCAAGTGCAAATGGATCACTGCCTGCGGATGATCGCAAAGCCGACGGAGAACCCGGACCGATACGCCCGGGTCTGGGAAGCGCATATTCTTCCGCTTCGTGATGCCTACACGATGAATCCCTGATAGATGCTGGAAGACTCCTGAGCAGGCCCAGTCTGGACCCCGGCAGCCCTTAGAACCGCAGTCGGTCCTTTCCCGGCAGCAACCCGTCCTTTCCACACGTTCCCGGGCCTTTCCGGACGTATTTGCCGTCTAAAAGAACTCCGGACGGCAGCCCGGCCGCAGCCAAGGAAGTTTTTTTCCTTGGAGACTGCGGTCTTGCATGCCATCGGGCACTGGGGTTCCGGTTTTCATCCGGTTATCTGCGTCGGCATGTGACATAAGTGCTCCATTGCGACCACACCCATCAAAGACCCACTGACGCGGCACAGTGCTCGCGCCTTTTCCTTTGAATACAGGGTGTAAAATGAACCAACTGACAGAACGCGCACCGATTCCCTTCACACCCCCTCGCTCCCACCGTGGAGCGATCATTGTGACCGCCCTAATCGCGTCCCTTTGCCTGACCAGCATCGCATCAGCTACAGCGTTCTCCCTCGATGATCTAGTGGACTCGCGCGGCAGGATGGGTTCTACCGATGGAACACTGCAGTTCAAAAATTTCTCCGCGACGCTGCACGAGGGTGATTCGGACTTGGGTTTGGACGCGATCATGCTCGTGCCCTTGATCGATGGTTTCAGACTCTCGGTCGCACCGGGCGGATTTTTACCCTCGGATGCCGAACTGACACTGAGTTATACAGTCCGAAGTCTTTCCTCCGGCTCAGACCTCGGGGCTACCGACCACTCTGGCTACGGTCACTCGACATGGTCGAGGCCTCCAATTGAGTCCATGTCTATTGGTGTGGTGGGGACCTCTGTTCTCGATGCCCCATTCTCCTCCGAGATGGAAGCATTCGACAGGAACCCCAGGTGGCATTCCGCGGCTTCCATTGGAAACGTCCAAATTTCGGGCAACGCCGGAGATGAGGCCTTCGCCGCAACCAATTTGGCCGACCCGGACTCAAGCATTCGAGTGATCGCTCGTCTCATCACCGGTGCAGACGAGTCCGGCCACCACGCCGGCGGCGACGCACTCTCGTTGGAATCGGGCACAGAAATGCGTTTTTCGACCCAGCCGATCCCGGAGCCCTCATCTGCGCTTTTGGTCGCCATAGGCTTTGCCACCCTCGGCTCCCTATCCTCGTGGCGACGCAGTAGAGCGCGGCACTGAGCCTTCCCCTCCGGCGGGGGAGAGAAAGCGCCCGTCCGGAACGGGGAATCCTGAGACGTAGGATCAGCGCACGCCGGTAGGCTTGGGCGCGCCCTTGGAGACGATTCGTCCGCTGGAGACATAGAGACTCTGGGAAACAAAGCTGTCGGCGGACTCCGCCAGCTTCACGCAGAGTTCGCCCTTCAGCGCGCGCGCCTCACTCACCTCGGCACTTTCCCCGGGCCCTAGGGCCAGTATGTCCACGACATGCAGAGCCAATTGCGTCTCCCCCTGCTCGGCGAGTTCTCGGGCGCGGTCGAGGACCGCCCCGGGATTTTCCAGGGCGGAGAACACTGCAGCCCCCGCCGCATCGGGATGCGCGGGGTGCAGATGGGTGGGGTTGCGATCCCACCAGCCGGTCTCCCCGCGAAAGATGTCTCGGACAATGTAGTCCGCGCAGCCATAAATGGGTTTCATCCACGGAACTCGGAAGAGATCCGGCGGATAGTCGAGATCGTGCAGGATCTCGACAACACCCATGCCCCGGTTGATGCGGTTGACGACCTCAGTCCGGAGCCACCTCAGCGCCGCGGCAGTGCCTAATAGGATCTCCTGTATTTTTTCGTGTCCTTCCAGGGACGGGCCGAATTCCATCACCACGATTTCGGGCTGCAGGGCAGCCAATCGATCCAGGGTATCCGCCCAACGGACGGGATCCCTTAGGCTTCGCAGGGGTGTTCCCACGTTGGGGATGCTCGGTGTGATGGCGGCTCCTCCATAAAGAAGCTTCTCCTTGGGAAGCCATGCCACCAAGGCGTCGTCGGTCTCGGACGGGGCCCATAGGATCTGGATCTGACGGCTGGCGTCCCCCAGGCGCAGAGCATTCTGGAAGGTCTCGCCGGGCATGTTGAGTTCCAGAGCTTGATTCATCGTCCCCACAGGCAAACGGAATTGCAGTTCAACGAAAAACTTCTGCAGGCCCTCTGTTTCCCTATATCTTTTCCAGCGGCGAACCAGGTTCTCGTGCGCAATCACCCTTGGCGCAGCATCCCCCCTGGCTGCGGAGTCCTCCAGCCAAGTGTTCACCGCGTTGTTGTAGCCAAGATGCCCATGGCTATAGACAATCGAATGAACCGGCGCTTCGGTGATCTCCCTCAGTGCCGCCAGCATTTTTCGCGCTTCCCCCCGAGAGGGTCCGGTGTCAATTTGAACGACGCCGGTATTCGTTTCGATGGAGAGCGCGTTCCCCATTCCTCCCAACACGTGAACCCCTTCCGCAAGGGTCCCCTTGAATGACGGAACCGTCATGGGATTGGCCTGCGCGGCCCTGCTCTGCTGAACTCCGTTCGATTCGGTCATTGGGCTCTTTCAGGCATTCTCTTTAGGCATTCTCTTTAGGCATTCTCTTTAGGCATTGTCTTCAGGCATTGTCTTTAGGCATTGTCTTCAGGCGTTGTCTTCAGGCGTTGT
>CAWVXN010000295.1:0-4519 GCA_963933695.1 uncultured Myxococcales bacterium
GTGCGTAGATTTTCATCAAGCGCGCGTAAGTAATAACGTTCTTACCGCCGATTCCCAGCAGGGCGATGGGCAGGATCGCCAGGGCCAGGGCCCAGAAGCCGCGGTGGCCCCGGGAGGGATCGCCGCCGGGTCCGAGGTCGCGGCTGGCCCCGGAGGCCAGGGTATAGGCCGCGGAATCAAAGGTGGTGGCTAAGTAGAGGAGGGCGACGACACAGAACACGCCCAGGGCGAGTTTGCCCATGGGCAGGGAGAGGATCACCGCCACGATGGCCGCGGGCGCGCCTTGTTCTTCGAGGATGGCGAGAACCGGCAACTGCTGGCTGAGTTCGAGGGAGAGCGCGTAGTTGCCGAGCACGATAAAGAAGAGCCAACTGCCCGCCGTGCCCAGAACCAGCATGCCCACGACGATCTGGCGGATGCTCCGTCCCCGGGAGATTCTTGCGACAAAGAGACCGACGAAAGGCGCATACGCGATCCACCAAGCCCAATAGAAGATCGTCCAATCCTCGACGAAACCGGTTTGGGCGATGGGATCGGTCCAAGAATTCATCAGGATGAAGTTCTGGACTACGTGGCCGATCGCCGACGTTCCCATCTTCACAATGAAGAGCGTATCCCCAGCCACGAACACGAAGAGGACGAAAATTAGGGCGAGTACCAAGTTGAGATTGCTGAGAATACGAATGCCCCGGTCGAGGCCCACGTAGACGCTCACGGCAAAAATCATGGAGCAGAGCAAGACGATGCCGATATCGAGACTGGGGGAGCGGATGACGCCCGTCAGTTGGGCGAAGCCCTCGGCGATCAGCGGTGTGCTGAGTCCGAGGGAAGTGCTTGCGCCTCCCAGGATTCCGACCATGAAGAGAACGTCGATGACCCGGCCCAGGCCACCATCGACCCGATCACCCAGCACGGGACGACAGGCTTTGCTCAGCCGGTAGGCACCTTCGTTCCGGCGGTGAACCGCGTAGGCCACTGCCAGGGTGGGCAGGGTGTAGAACCCCCAAGCCGTGAATCCCCAATGGAAGAGTGGGTAGCTGGTGGCCCAGAGAATCGCCTCGGCGGATCCCACTTCGGTCCCGTAGGGGGGCGCTCGGAAATAGTAGGCCCATTCGATCACCCCCCAGTAGAGCAGGCCGCTGGCGATTCCCGCGCAAAAGAGCATGGAGAACCAGGAGACGTTGTTGAATTCCGGGGCCTCGGAATCCTGGCCGAGAATGACTCCGCCGTGGGGTCCGAAGGCGAGAACCAATACGAAGGCCAAACTGCCGACACCGGCCCATAGATACAGGGGCCCGAGGTTGAGCGCGAGCCAGTCATAGGTGACGGTGATGGCTTGGTTGCTCTGTTCGGGAAAGACGATCAGGGGGAGGCTCACCAGTCCCAGAAAGCCCACCGAGAGTGCGAAGATCTGAGTATCGATGTGTTTCACGCTTCGATCTCTCCAAGGGGGGCGGGGGTCGGTCTACCGGGGCCGCGGTTTTTCGTGGTCGAGCTTAGCGGATCCGAATTCGGCTGAAGTTGGCCGGGGGATCAGCGCACCTTTGGACCCACTTCCTTGGAAAAGAGCGGAAGCAGATCCGGCCCTTCGGTCTTGAGCAGGGCATCCACCCAACTGTGAAAGGCTTGGCCGCCGCCCTCGTTGCGGCCGAAGTGGACGTGGGACTTGGCCCCGGTGGCCAGGGCGCGTCCGATCCGCTTGCCGGTGGCGTAGTCCTCGTCTTGGACCACGCGGTGGAGAAACTTCATCTGCTTCCGAATTTTTTCTTCCCGGGCGGCGCTGGGAATCTCGGGGGAAAGGAATGTCTGTAGCGTGACCGACTCGTTCACTGTCGCGCCGGGAAAGAGCTGCGAAACAAGATAGAGCGGACCGTCGGCATCGAACGTCGCGATGGAGACATGGGGAAAAATCGTCCAGATGCCCGCGAGTAAAACGCTCATGGGCCACTCTTTTTCGGGCTTGGCCGCCAGAGCCTTCAAGCCGGGGAGGGGCATCCCCACGCGCTGATGGGGCCCCCAGGTGTCGTAGACGGCCTTGTTTCCGATGTCGGGCCCAAAGGATTTTCGGTGCAGGATCGGCAGATGATAGAAATCGAGGTAGCCGTCGTAGGCGATTTTCCAGTTGGGCCCTTCAACGCTTTGGTGCCCGACTACGTGGGCGTCCGCCAGTCCCAGGTGCTCGAGAATTTCGTCGTAGCCGCACAAGGCTGTGTCGAAATCGAAGGCTTCTCCCGGGGAGAGCACGACAAAGATCATGCCCGCCCGTTCGCTTACGGGCAGCGGAGTCAGGCCCAGGCAAGAGCGGTCGACCTCGCCGAATTCGTCGGCGTCGAGAATGGCGACGAGGGCTCCGTCGCTGTCGTATGTCCAGGCGTGATAGGGGCACATGAAGCGACGTGCCTGGCCCCGGCCCTCGCCGACTAGCTGTGAGCCCCGATGACTGCACATGTTGACGAAGGCTCGCATCTTGCCCTGTCCATTGCGGACGAGGAGAACCGGGACCCCGCAGACCTCGAGCGCTCGGTAGGCATGGTTCTCGCGGAGTTCGCTGGAGAAGGCGAGGGCAAGGGGCAAGCGCTTGAAAATGAGTTCGACTTCGAGTTGCCAGCGGTCGGAATCGGTGTAGTGGTGTGCCGGTATCCGGAGAACCCCAGGCGCCTGATCGACGGTCCCCGCCTGGGCGTGGGCCAGATGTCTCTTGGTCAGTTCTATTAGTTGCTCGTGACTCATGGAGGTCCCGCTGACGTTTCGTGGAAGAGTTTTTCTGGGTTTTTGGCCCGAGGGCGTCCCGGTAGCCGAGGACAGGATACAAAACTATTGTGTTCGGCCCGCACCCCCTCTTGTTTCTGCCGAGGGCGCGGGGATAGGGCGAGAAGTCGATCGTTGAGAAACAATTCAAAGAAGCGGCCGAGGGGAAGTGAATATGTTTGGAAACCCGCGGGACGGGGGGGCGGGCAGGGCCCAACCGGGTTCGGTCTTTTTCTTTGCGGCGCTCGGGGTTGCAGGGCTCCTGGTCTCGGGTTCACAGGGCTGCCAGCCCGGTAGCCCCATCGAAGCAGTCGGCCGCAGTTCCCAGCCGGGGGAGGGTCCTTTGGCCACCGCGCCCTCGGGTCGGCCCTACAGCGAAAAGCGAGACGCGTGCGCGAATCGCGATCCGCTTCGCAAGGCTTTTTGGGGCGAACTTCACGTTCACTCGGAGCTTTCTTTTGACGCGAACATGTGGGACGTGCGTGGGAGCGCCGACGACGTCTACCGCTTTGCCCGAGGTGAGAAAATTGGCCTCGCCCCCTATGACGAGGCGGGCAACCCCCTCCGGTTCGCCCAACTCGAACGGCCCCTTGATTTTGCCGCGCTGACCGATCATGCGTCCTACCAGGGTGAAGTGGCCCTGTGTACGCGCAAGGGCTCCGGGCGCTATGACTCCGAAGGGTGTCAGATTTTTCGCGGCGAAGTGGCTGGCCCCAATCCTGAAATGGGGGACTTCGTATCGCGAGTCGGGGCGATCACGTCTTCTCTCGATCCCCAGCAGGAAATGCCCGCGCGTAGCGCGGCGCTTTGCGGGGAATCCGCAGATATTTGCCTGGACGCCATGGCGGATGTCTGGAGGCAGCAGCAGGCGGCGGCGTCGCGCTACTACGATCGCAGCGCCGAGTGTTCGTTCACGGCTTTCAACGCCTACGAGTACACGGCGACCCCGGGACTGGCCAAAGTTCACCACAACGTGATCTTCAGAAATGATGCCGTTCCGGCTTCGCCCACCGCCTGGGTGGACTACCCGGACGTGTACGATCTCTGGGGGCGCCTCAAGTCCCAGTGCCTGGAGGCGGGCACGGGGTGCGATGTCCTTACCCTCCCGCACAACTCGAATCTCAGCAATGGGCGCATGTTTACGGTCACCGGACGGGATCTCCCCATTGCCGTCCAGCGGGCGCGAGCGGAGCTGCGCGCAGAACTCGAGCCCCTGGTGGAGATCTCCCAGGTCAAGGGTGATTCCGAATGCCGGAACGACATGTACGGCGTGGTCGCGGCCCCCGACGAGTTCTGCAATTTCGAGGAGTGGCGCCCCCCCACCACCCCCGATTGCGTCGAGGGGACAGGCGCCGGGGCGCTGGCTGGCCAGGGCTGTGTCTCGCGCCTGGACTATGTGCGCAATGTTCTGGTGGAGGGTTTTCGTGAGGAGAAGAGAATCGGCGTCAATCCCTACAAACTCGGCATTCTGGCCGCCACGGACACCCACAACGCCACTCCCGGCGACGTCGAGGAATACAGCTACGACGGTTGGCGCGGGATCGAGGACGCCACACCCGCCCAGCGGCTCTCGACGGATTCCTCCCTGGTGGCGGCGATCTTCAACGTGATCGCCAGTCCGGGAGGGCTGGCGGGGATCTGGGCCGAGGAGAATTCCCGGGACTCTCTCTTCGACGCCATGGAGCGGCGGGAGGTCTTTGGGACCAGCGGTCCACGTTTGACGGCGCGGTTTTTTGGGGGCTGGAATTACCCTGCGGACCTGTGTGACGCT
>CAWVXN010000296.1:0-4514 GCA_963933695.1 uncultured Myxococcales bacterium
ACGAGTTGTTGGACTCGATCTCGACTTCGACTCCCTAAGGCTCGCCGCCCGGCGGCTCCGGGGCCGGGCCGAGGAACTCAACTCCGTCGGAGAGATGAACCAAGGAAACGCTTTCGCCCTCCCCTACGCGGACAACACCTTTGACCGCATCATCTGCTCCGAGGTCATGGAACACGTCCACGACTACGTGGGCGCGGTGCGCGAACTCGCCCGGGTCACACGGCCGGGGGGCAGGCTCGCCATTACGATCCCGACGGCAACCAGCGAGCACCTGTATCTGCGCCTGGGGGATGAGTACTTCGAGAGCCCGGGCGGTCATATCCGAATCTTTAAGCCACGGAGACTTGCCGAAGGCCTCGCCAAGGTCGGTCTCAGTACAGTCGGCGTCGGCTTTGCCCACGGTTTTCACACGCCGTACTGGGTGCTTCGGTCCATCATGAACCTGCCCTCGGCGGATGACAGCGCCCTCGTGCGGATCTACCGCAAATTCCTGATTCAGATCACGGGTTCTCCCGCCATGGATCGCATCGAGAAACAGGTCCTGAATCGGATCTGCCCCAAGAGCTTGATCCTGTACGCCGAGAAGTCGTCCCTTGCCTGACCTCCAGTGGCCCCAACGGGTCTGTTTTATTGGCTATCGGGGCAACATGACATGCGGGGGCCAGGGCATCTACCTCTACTTCTTGGCCCGGGAACTGGCACGTCTGGGAATCGAGGTCGACGTCGTGGTGGGCCCGCCCTACCCGGACCCCATGGGCTTTGCCCGGAGTGTCCAGGAACTCCCCAACCGGGAACACTGGGCTCGGTGGTTTACCGGCGACTACCCGGGGATGCTCCCCGAGGGAGGCGCGACGGCGGCGCTCAACCCCCTCAACCTCTACGAACTTGGGGCCAGTCGCCTGGGCTTCCTCCCCGAACCTATGGCGTTCAGCTTGCGCGCGCTCCACGCCCTCGCCCAACGCCTTCGCACCGGCGAACGGTGGGATCTGATCCACGATGTCCAGTGCCTCGGCTATGGGGTCCTTGGCCTCAAGGCCCTGGGACTCCCGGTCGTCACCACCATCCACCACCCCCTGACGGTGGACCGCCGAGCTTCCCTGATGCGAGACGAGACCCTTCGCGACCGAATCGGCTCCATGGCGTTCTACCCCGTGGGCATGCAGGCCTTCGTGGCCCGACGCGTGGACCGGGTCTTCACCTCCTCCGAGGAGAGCGCACGGACGATCGCCGCGGATTTCCGGGTCAACCCGAATCGTATTCGCAATGTCCTCAATGGCCTGGATACCGATTTCTTTTGTCCCGACCAAGCCGTGGAGCGAAGCGAAACCGAACTGCTGTGCGTGGGACGTGCCGGTGACCCCAACAAGGGCGTCCGCAACCTGATCCGGGCCATGGCTCATCTGCCCGAGGCCATCACCCTCACCTTGGTGGACAACAACCACCCGGACAGCGAGGTTTTCAAGTGGGCGCGCGAGGCCGGGGTGGGCCACCGACTGAATGTCACAGGCCGGGTCGAGGCCAACGCCTTGGTCAACCTCTACCGAAGGGCCGCCGTCACCGTGGTTCCGTCGCGCTACGAGGGATTCGGATTGCCTGCCGTGGAATCCATGGCCTGCGGAACGCCGGTGGTGGCGTGCCGAGTGGGCGCCCTTCCCGAAGTCATGGCGCTATGCGAGGGGGGGATTCTGGTCGAAAAAGATTCCTCCCAGGCCCTCGCCCAAGGAGTCAAAACTCTCATGCGCTCATCCGATCAACGCCGGGAACTTGCCGAGCACGCGCGGGGGCGTGTGGAAGCACATTTGTCCTGGCGGAGGGTCGCCAGTGCCACAGCCGACGGTTACGCCGAAGTACTCGCCGAACGGCGCGGTCGCCCCACCAACACGATCACGTCGGATAGACCCGGCCAATGACGCGCCAATTGGTCCATGAACCTCACGGCCACGTCCGCCACCGGCCGAGGGACCCGCGCCATCCACTTGGACCAGCCGGGCATTCCCCAGCCCATTGAAATGCCTTCCACGCTTTCGATGATCAGGCTCTTCTCCGCCTGTTCACGAATCAGGTCGGGCTCGTACCGGGTAAAATGGTCGCTGGGAGCGTCGTAGCCCCGTCGCTCCCGCAATGGACTCAGGCCCAGAACATCTTGTCGGAAATCGTCCAGAGCGCGGCCGACCCGGCAGGCCAGAGACTCAAAGTTCGCGATGGCCAGCACCACTCGGCCTTCGGGTTTCGTGACCCGGGCCATCTCAGCGATCGCCCGCTCGGGGGTGTCGAAGTGATCCATCGCCCCCTTGCAGATACAGGCATCGAAACTCTCAGGGGAGAACGGCAGCTTGTCCGACCAACCCCGAACCCACTCGGGCATGGGACCGGGCTTGTCCGCCGCAAACATCTGGGCCATTCCCGTCATTCGCCCAGAGGGTTCCGCCCCGACGACGTGTGCTCCGCGAGCCGCCAGCGCAATCGAGTCCTGCCCGACACCACTGGCCACATCGAGGACCCAGGTACCCGGACCCGGTTGCGCTCGGTCCAGGGTGACTCGAGTCATTCGGTCAAACAGGAATTCGCTATCCGGCGTCAGGCCGGTGGGGATCACATCACTCATGTCTCGATCAAGGTCGACCACTCTCATAACGCGGCAGGCTAGCTTCTCTGGAGCGCCCTGTCTGGACCCAGTGGGAAACCCAAACCCTCGCTTCGTCCCAGCCACCCCCGCCCAGCCCTCAATCTTCGATCTCAACTTGGACCTCTCCCGCAGCACAGGTATCTTGTTTGGGAGCATGGCTGACGACACTTCTGGGTTAAATACAGACTCCCCCTCTTCGCGGAGACCCTTCCGAACCGCCGGAAGGTTCGCGAAAGAGCGCATTCTCTCCTTCCGGGTCATCTACCTCGCGGTTTTTGCGTTCCTGGTTCTCTATACCTCCACGGTTCGGGTGGCCGAGATTGGCCTGGACCAGCACTTTGCGCGCCTGGCCGTGGAAGCAACCCACGTCACCGAACTCGACACGCCGGTCGCCACCCAGATCCAGCAAGCCATGGGCAACCTCGTCGAGCGCTCACCCTGGGTCACAATCGGGGGAATCCGGGTCACCAGCCTCGTCCTGGGCAGCGACGGAATCACCTGGATCTATGTCCACGGCCGTATCCGCCCCCAGCAGGAAGGGCTCGCCCCCACGGATGTTCTTCGCCAGGCAGTGGAATTGCTGCCGGCTTCCACCGACGTGAGCGTTTCGGTTCCACACACATCACTGCTCGCCAACGCGATATTGCTCGGCTACGCGTCCCTACTGCTTTGGGGTCTCTACTCCTACAATCGGGCCAATCAGCGCCGGTACGCCCGCGAAACCCAGGCCGCCGTCGCCGCCCGGGACCTCGCGGCTGGACGAGCGAGCAAAATCGAAGAACAGCTCTTTGCAGCGCGCAACCGCCTTGCCACCATCGAGCCCTCGGAGAAGGCCCAGAGCACCGAAATCGCCGGACTCCAATCCGAGAGGCTCGAGCTGCAACAGAAGATCAACGTTCTGGCCAGCCGCGAGGAAGAACTTCGGGGGTCGGCCGATCGATCTGTCGAACTCTCCCAGGAGGTCACCGCCCTGGAGGAACTACTCGAAGAAGCAGCGGACAACATTACGACCAAGGAAGAGGAGCTCAAACAGCTCGAAAAGAACCTCAAGCAAGCCGCCAAGGGTGGGGGCAGTTCCCGCAGCAAGGGCAGTGAGGCTCTGGCCCGGCGGCTAAGGACCCTCTACAAGACAGTCGAATTCGACGACCATGCTGTCGACACCCTCTTTGCGCTCCGGGACGAAACCATGAAGCTCAAAGCCGAGGAAGTCATCAAGCGCCTCTCCGAAGAGTCCGACAACGTTGCCGTTCGCCGCAAGGTCGGCGGCCTCCCCAACCATCTCAATATCTACGAACTCGGGTTCGCGGGTAAGGGGCGTATCTATTATTGCCGGGGCCAGTCACAACGCTTTCGCGTCCTCACTGTCGGCGCAAAAAACAGCCAGGACTCGGACATGGAATATCTCCGCCGACACGGCCGTGAGGAGGCCACCTAAGCCCAGTCCCTGGCCAGCTCCTAGCCCAGGTGCTGGTGGAGGACCGCCTTCAGCTCGGCGTCGTCCCAGGGTTTTGGGATTAAGGCTTCGATTCCAATCTCCTCCAACTCCTGTTTACTCACCGCCTCGGCCCATCCGGTGATCAACAGACGAACCGTTTCCGGGCGCCGTCGCGCGACTTCGGCCAGCAACTCCGTCCCGGTCATACCCGGCATCTTGTGATCCGAGAGAACCAGATCCACCGCCCCCTTGTCGACGATACGGAGCGCCTCCTGGGCCGAGTCCGCCAGCAGGATATTCCAGCCCTCACGACGCAACGAGCGCCTTAGAGCGGAGAGGATCCCGGCATCATCGTCGACGATCAGAAGATTCATCATCGGGCAAAACTCCCTTCTTTTTCATTCAGCGATCGGCTCATCCGACACGTCGGTGGGCGAATCTTCCCGGAGAGGC
>CAWVXN010000297.1:0-4512 GCA_963933695.1 uncultured Myxococcales bacterium
CGACGCAAGCCGCGCCCACACCGACTTTGAGCTCGAGCGACTCAGCCCCAAATACAATTCTGGCCTCACCCTGGGCATCACCGCCCCCCTGCTCCGGGGTCTGATCTGGAACGAACCCTGGACCCAGGTCAAAGTCAGCGAACTCGCCTATGGGGCGCAGATGGACGATTTCACCACCTCGGTGATGAACACCGTGCTGGCCATCGTCACCGACTACTGGGCCCTGGTGGCGGACCAAGAGAAGGTCCGGGTGGCCGAGAAGAGCCTCCAGAGCAACCAGGCCCTGCTGGATCAGACCAAGATTCAGTACGAGGTGGGGGTTGTCTCCAGAGTCGAAGTCATTCAGGCCGATGCGGGGGTCGCCAACAGCGAGTTCAACCTGATCCTGGCCCGGAACGAATACATGAACTCACAGGATCGCCTGATCGCCTCGGTGCTCGGTGATCGCCTCCGGGCCGATACCACCCTGCAGTTCCAGCCCACGGACAACCCCGCCTACACCGGGGTCGAACCCGTAGATCTCAACCTCGCAGTCGAGATCGCCTTCGCCCAGCGGCCCGAACTCGCCGCCGCTCACAAACAAATCGAACAGGGGGAAGTGGGCCTCAAGTTCGCGAAGAACCAACGCCTGCCGCGCCTCGACGTCAACTTCCAGTACCGCACCGACGGCACAACAGGGCGACTCAAACCGGGCGACGGGCCCTTTGGGCCCGATGCCAATCCAACCAACACCGGGAACTTCGGTGACACATTCGATTACTACTACAAGGGCCCCCGAGAGCTGAGCGCCATGGCACTCGTCTCCATCCCCCTTGGAAATATCCGAGGGCGCAAGAATGTCAGCAAGGCCCGGATCCAGCTCCGCCAATCCGAAAGCCTGGTCACCCAACTGGAGCAGAACATCATCGTATCCGTGCGCCGGGCCGCCCGCAGCCTATTGGCCTCGGCCCAGGGCGTCGAGGCCTCCGAGCGGAGGCGAATCGCCGCTGCCGAGCAGCTCCGGGCCGAGAATATTCGCCTGGAGCACGGCGAATCCACGCCCTTCGACGTTCTCCAGCGCGAACGGGATCTGGTGGACGCCGAAAGCCAGAAAATCAGCGCCCTCCAGGCCTATCGGGTCTCCCAGGCCGCGCTCCAGCGCGAAGAAGGCACTATCCTCGCCGATCGCAACGTGGTGATCGAGCAGGTTCGCAGGCTCGACTGATTCGGAGTTCTCAATACCCATGGGACTATTTGGAAATCGCAGCGCTCGGGACGAAACGGCCAGCAAGCCGTCGTCCTCCAGCCATGAACCCGGGCAAATCGATGCCCCGGGAACGAACGACCCAACTCGGACAAACCGAAGCAAGGGCTTCGGCAGAGCCGACGCAAAAAATGACGGCCTCGGGCCGTCGTCCAGGGAGAATGCCGTGGCAACCATAGGAAAGTCGATCATCTTCAAAGGTGAGCTCACCGGAAGCGAGGACCTCGAAGTCAACGGCACCGTAGAGGGCGACGTGAAGCTTCCCGACAATACCCTCACCATCGGGCAGACCGGCCAAGTGAAAGCGTCGGTCACCGCCAAGTCCATCTTGATCGTGGGCAGGGTCAATGGGAACGTCACCGCCACCGAGCGCATCGAGATCGAAGCCTCGGGCGTCGTGGACGGCGATCTCCGAGCCCCCCGGCTGCTGGTTCAGGAGGGCGCGGTGATGAACGGAACAGTCGAAATGACCTCCGGGCAGTCCGCAGGAGCGACCAAGGCCTCTTCCCCGCCCCGGCCCAGCCCCTCGGCCAATGCACCGAGCGGTTCAACGCCCACCGCGAACTAGAGCTGCCCGCTGGCCGTGCCCTGGGGCACGGCCAGCGAACTGCGCCCCACTAGCTGGTCGCCGCGTTCTTCCGTCCTGCAAAGCCCTCGCCGCTCTCGCCCTCGAGCAGGAGCAGTAGCGGAGCGGCTATGTAGATCGACGAGTAGGTTCCGACCCCGACGCCAATCAACATCGCGAAGGCAAACGGGCGAATCACTTCCCCACCGAGGAAGTAGAGACATAAAAGCGCCATCAGCGTTGTTCCCGAGGTCAACACTGTGCGCGAGAGCGTTTGGTTGACGCTCTGGTTCAACACCTCGGGCAAGGCGGCCTTGGTACGCAATGCCATATTCTCGCGGATTCGGTCGTAGATGATAATCGTATCGTTCAGGCTGTAGCCAATGATGGCTAGAAGCGCGGCCAGCACCCTCAGGTCAAATTCAAGCCCGAGGATCACGAAAATTCCCGATGTCACCAGCAGGTCGTGGAAGACCGCTACCACCGCACCGGGCGCGAATCGCGAACTGAAGCGAATCGTCACGTAGACAAGAATCGCCAGGCTGGCCCAGAAGAGCGCCCAAAGACCATCCGAGCGGAGCTCGGCCCCCACCCGGGGACCGACGAAATCAACGCGCTGCACCGTCAGCGGGCCAATTGCCTCGCTGATCACAGCCTCGATCATTTGCACTCGATCGACGGAGGCAGTCGCCGACCCGTTCCCTTCAGCCGGCTCCTCGGATTCGCCGCCAGCCCCGGAAACGACGTCTTCACCCCCCTTGAACTTGATGAGGAATTCCCGGCTCGAGATTTCACCGAAGCGCACCACCGAGGGGTCATCCACCACGGCGGCCTCGGCGAGCGCACTCCGAATCATGCCCTCATCGGCGGTCACTCCGGGCTCGAAGCGCACCTGCATCTCGCTACCGCCGGCAAAGTCGACGCCGAGCCGAATTCCCTGCACGGGAATCATGGCTAGGGAGAAGAGAATCAGCACCGCCGAGAGCGTCGCACACAACTTTCCTCGACCGATGAAGTCTATATTGGTTCCCGAAGGAATAATTTCGAACGACAAGCTAGAACCTCCCTATATGGACAACTGCGGGCTATATGGACAACTGCGGGACGGAACGTCCACCCGGATAGAGCATGAAGGCTGTTCGGGTCACGACCAGCGCCGCAAAGACGCTGGTCATAATTCCGATGGAGAGCGTGACCGCAAATCCCTTGATGGGGCCCGTCCCAAACTCGAAGAGAATCAGCGCAGTAATGAGCGTCGTTATATTCGCATCCAGCACGGTCCATGTGGCTTTCTGGAAGCCTATGGCCACAGCGGTGCGCGGCGTCTTGCCGGCTCGAAGTTCCTCACGAATCCGCTCGAAGATGATGACATTCGCATCCACCGCCATGCCCACGGTCAGCACCAGGCCAGCAATCCCTGGCAGCGTCAGGGTCGCCTCGAAAAGCGACATGACCCCAGCCAGAAGAACCAAGTTGAACAACAGGGCAATGCAGGCGTAAAGGCCACTGAGCCGATAGTAGAGACCGGTAAAAATCAGTATGAGAACAAACCCAGTAACCGAGGCCCGGGTCCCCGACTCAATCGAATCCTGCCCAAGGGCCGGTCCGACACTGCGCTCCTCTTCGATGACCACCGGTACCGAGAGCGCACCCGCCCGGAGAACGACCGCGAGATCCGCGGCCTGCTGCACGGTGTAGCGGCCTTCGATCTGCCCGTTGGTCGAAATCCGCGACCGGATCACAGGGGCGCTATAGACGTTCTCATCGAGGATAATTGCGAGTTGGTTGCCAATGTTGTCACTCGTGAGATCGCCGAAAATTCGGCCCCCTTCGGGATTGAAGCGAAAGCTCACCAGGGGCCGCTGTTGCTGATCCCAGCTCAGCCGAGCGTCATCGAGATAATCGCCGGTGATATCGGGCGCCTTGCGAAGCAGATACGCGGCCACCACCTGTTCGGTCTCGGGGTCCCGCTCCACTGAAATTTCGTGTTCCTCGGCAATCCCGTCGGGGTAGCGAGCCAGGAGCAGCGCCTCGCTCTCGGCGTTATCCAAGACGATCTTGAACTCAAGGAAGCCGGTGGACTTGAGCAGAGCTCGAGCCCGGCTCCGATCGATCTGGCCGCCCGGGATCTGTACCAGGACCCGGTCTTCGCCCTGACGGGTCACCACCGAATCGGGAATTCCTCGAACCGGATCGTCGATACGCCGGCGGAGAACTTCGAGGACCTGGGCCATGGTCCGCTCCCGGATCTCCTGGCTCCACTCATCGGTGAGCTCGTACACCTCGGGTTCCGGGGAATTAGGAACAGCCCTCAGGGAGCCGACAGCTGCCGCCGCGGCCTGAATCGCCTCGAGACTCGCGGGAGGAATGTTCGAGATCTGCAGGCGGCCGTCCTCGGCCACAATGGTCTGCCCTTCGATTCCCTGATCGCTCAGCGTCTCCAGCAGGCCGTCGCGCAGAAATTCAAGTTCGTGCTGCACCGCCTCGTCGATTTGCACGCCGACGACCCAGTGAATGCCGCCCTGGAGGTCGAGCCCGAGACGGATGCCATCATCGGGCCAGAATTCGCTCTGCTGCCGCTCCGCCTTGGGAACAAAGTTCGCCGCGGTGATATAAGAGGCGATCAAGATGAGGGCCAGAATCGATCCAGCCCGAAAGGTCATACGGTTCACTTAGTTTCCTCCCCTTTTCCTTCATCCGCCTG
>CAWVXN010000298.1:0-4507 GCA_963933695.1 uncultured Myxococcales bacterium
AAACACCCCGATCTACCCGACCGTTACAACCGGCTCGGCGAAATTGAACATTTCGGAAGCGCTCTCGATGGAATCGACTCTGGACATCCCACGGTCCGTTTCATCGGCGCCGCTGTTCAGGTTTTTTCCGAGGCGGGGATCCCTGTTCTCGTCTACTTGAATCCGGTCAACATCCAGCATCTCGAAAAGGTCGGCGTTGTCGAGGCCCCAAAACTCAGGCGCTCGGTGAATGCCTATCGGGAAGCCGTGGAGAAAAGCGGCGGTTTCTTCCTTGATCTCCACACCGCCTTCCCGGACAGCCACTTCAGCGACATGTCGGGGCATTTCCGGCACGATGACGAGATCGAGGCCCAAACCGAACTCGCCGAGACCCTGGCTCGCTACATCCTGGACAAGGGGATACTCGACGCGCGACCGGCCCAGACCGCCGAGATGGGGAGAGCAAAATAGTGCTCTTCAACAGCCCCCAATTCGCAATTTTCCTTCTCGCCGTGCTGAGCCTTTACCGGGTGGTTCCCACGCGGTACCGCAATCCCCTGATTCTTGGCGCGAGCCTCGTTTTCTACACGCTCTGGCTTCCCACGTACCTGATCCTGCTCGGAGCGGACATCGTCGTCAACTATGCCCTGCTCCGGGGCATTGCCCGAGGTCGGAACCCCCGACTCTACTTGGGGGCCTCGATTGTCTTCACCTTGGGGCTGCTGGGTTTTTTCAAATACGCCGCAATGCTTGTCGGCACCGCGCTTCCCGTCCTCGAGGGCTTCTTCGCCGTGTCACCGGCGATTCCCGACTTCTTTCTTCCCCTGGGCATTTCCTTCTACAGCTTCCAAATTCTCGCGTTCAGCATCGATACGTATCGCGGAGAAACGCCAGAGCTTCCCAGCCTCTCCCGCTATGCGCTCTTTATTTCATTTTTCCCGCAACTCGTCGCGGGGCCGATTCTCCGTGGAGCCCAATTCCTCCCCCAACTCGCGAGAGGCGGAGAAATCACCGCCGAGCGGACTCGCCGGGGCTTCTGGCTTCTCGGTATCGGCCTTGCCAAGAAGGTGATCCTCGCCGACTACTTGCTCTCGGGTTTTTCGGATCTTGTCTTCGAAGCTCGCGGTGTCGAAGCCCCCGTCTTTTACTGGGTTGCTCTCTACAGTTTCGCGTTCCAAATTTATTATGACTTTTCAGGGTATACCGACATGGCGCGCGGAATCGCCCTGCTTCTCGGCTTTGAACTTCCTCTCAACTTCATGGAGCCATATCTCTCCCGGGATCCATCGGAGTTCTGGCGCCGCTGGCATATCACCCTCTCCCGCTGGCTGAGCGACTACCTCTATATCCCTCTAGGCGGAAACCGCCGGGGCCCTACGCGAACGCTCATCAACCTGATGCTCACGATGCTACTGGGCGGCCTTTGGCATGGGGCCAGCTGGAATTTCGTGATTTGGGGAGGGATCCATGGCTTGATCCTGGTGATTCACCGGGGCCTAGGACTTCGCCGAACCACCCCGGACACCCCTATGAGTTGGGGCGACATTCCGCGTATCCTGATTTTCTTCCACCTCACATGCTTGGCGTGGGTGTTCTTCCGAGCCGCGGACTTTGCTGCTGCCCTCGAGTTCATTGGTCATCTTTTTACGGGAACCAACACCTTTGGCCTTCCCCTGATGCAGATGGCGGTGATCGGACTCTGCGTCCTGCTCCATGGAGCCGAACGATCCCTGCGCACCCAACTACCCAGCCTGAGGAGTCGGCTCGCTCAAAAGCCATGGGGAAGCGCTCTGGAAGGCGCGGTGCTCGGAATCCTGATCGGCGGGGCGATCGTCACTTCGGGGGTCGGGGCCGACTTCATCTACTTCCAGTTCTAGCCGGTTCTAGCCGTCGCCGAGCAGAACGAGTCACACGTGATTTCGGAGCATGAGTTCCTTGGGATGGGGGTCGAGAAAAAGCTGTCCCATCAGGTACTCAATTTCGTACTTCCGAACGTAGTGCCTCAAGAGCGTGACGGGGACAACCAGGGGAATTAACCCGGTCCGATACTCATCCACGATATCGGCCAATTCCATCCGAGACGCGGAGTCCAAATGTTTCTTCAAGTGCCCGGCTGCATGCTGCAAAACATTTGAGTTCCGTCCACGTGACGCCAACAGGGCAAACGCAGCCATGAACCCGCCCCGGTACTGGTCACGGAAAGCAGCCCGGGGCGCGCCTTTAATCTCCCCAACAAGGCGCCCCAGTTCACGGTACGCCACCGTCGAGTGCGCCATGATCTGAAGCTTGTGCACCGAGTGAAATCGCACCACATCCGCTGCCGACCAACGTCCCTCGAAGAGATCGCAGACCCGGCGGTAGGCAAAAATCCTTTCGATGAAATTTTCCCGAAGCCTGGCGTCGTGAAGCCGACCCTCCTCCTCAACGGGCAGCTCCGGATAGGCGTCCATCAAAGCCCCAGCATAGAGGCCCACCCCGTTCCGGGCGGGCATCGACTTCTTCCCGTACACCTTGACCCGTGTCATCCCGCAACTGGGAGAATCCTTCTTCAGCACATAGCCGGACAACCCGAGTTCCTTGAGGGTCCGGACACGCTTGACCGAATATTTCTCCATGGCAGCGGTATGTTCGATGCCCGACTTGATCTCCACCATGCGAACCCCCTCCCCAGTATCGACTAGGCGGAGAGCCGGTCGCGGCGTCCCCATTCCGACCTCGACTTCCGGGCAGACGGGAACCCATTCGACGAACTCTCCAAGCTGCTCCGTCGAGAATTGATCCCGTTTGTGACCTCCATCGAAACGCACCTTGTTCCCCAAAAGACACGACGAGATCCCCAAACGAAGAGGGGTCAACTGGGGCGTTGCTTTTGCATTCATTTCCTGGCTCCGATGCTTCGAGCATGTCTGAAGCGTTCTAGTGCAACTTTTCGGCGCTTGGCATGATCGACCGAGGGTGGCGGATAGCCCGCCGGAGGCGCCCCGGCGTGGGGCGTGTGTATGTATCGATCGGGCACATCGCGCAATTCCGGGACCCAGCGCCGAACATAGCGTCCGCCGGGATCCCAGCGCTGCCCCTGGGCCGTCGGGTTGAAGATTCGAAAATAGGGCTGGGCGTCGGTTCCCGTGGAAGCCGCCCATTGCCATCCCCCGCTATTGGATGCAGGGTCGCCATCCACCAGCTGCTCAAAGAAAAAACGTTCCCCCTGGCGCCAATCGACCAATAAATCCTTGGTCAGAAAACTGGCGACGACCATTCGGATCCGATTGTGCATCCACCCGGTCGAGGCGAGTTGGCGCATGCCGGCATCCACGATGGGAAAACCCGTACGCCCCTGACACCACGCCTCAAAGCCCTCCGCATCTTCGTTCCACTCGAGGGAGTCATATTCGGAACGAAAATTCTGGCGCAAAACACGTGGGTGCTCCTCTAGGATTCCCGAGTAAAAATCCCGCCAGATCAGTTCGTCGAGCCATTTCGAAACGCCCTTTTCCAGGCGGCGGTCCTCGGCGGCCGCCCCAAGCGCGCGTTCAAAGGATTGGCGAACGGAAATCGTGCCGAATCGAAGGTAGGGCGAGAGCCGTGAGGTGCCATCCACCCCCGGAATATCCCGATCCCGGTCGTAGCCTCCTACTGCCGATTGGAGGAAGCGGTCCAGTCGCCGACGTCCCGCCGCCGCCCCCCCAGTGGGAAGTGTTCCGGCCTCAGCCGACCCCGGCTTCGGAGCGCCTGCTAAAGGAACCGGATCCCTGGAAAATCCCGCGATCGCCCGGGGCAGCCTACACGCCGGCCCAGACAACCGCGGCGCCTCGCTCCATCGGCGCCACCACGTTTTTCGGTAGGGTGAGTAGATCGAGTACGGCCCTCCGCCCAGGGAGCGAATCTCCCGGGATCGGTAAACGACGCGGTCGGAACGGGCCAGCACCTTCACGCCTGCTTTCGCCATCGCCCGAGTCACCGCCGCATCACGGCGAATCGCAAAGGGGGTCGTATCCTCATTGAACGCGAGTATCCCGGCTCCGGTTTCTTGGCAGAGTTTGGGCAACACTCGCTCCGGGCGGCCCTTCCGAATGAGCAAAGGCAGGCCGCGGTTCGCGAGTTCCTCGCCCAGACGATCCAGGCAATCCAGCAAGAAACGCACCCGTGGCTGGCCCGAATTCATTCGAGAAAAAATTCTCGGATCGAGCACGAAGATGGGGAGCCACTCATCCACGCGCTCTGACAGCGCGGTGAGGGCGGTATTGTCCTGCAAGCGAAGATCGTTCCGAAACCAATGTATTCCGCGCACGCTCGGCACTCCTCGCCCAGGCTAACTGGAAAATCCGATTTCCGGACCCTCGATTTGTTGCACATTCCCGGTGACCGAACCGAAATCCAGCCTCAAAAGCTCATCCCGCCCTATATTTACACCACTGAGTCCCACAGACCCACGTGCAGCACGCGCCAATGCCAGCCAGTTGGAAATCCCAAGGAGAGCCGGTGAAAAAACGAGGACTACTCTTCAGCCTTGCCACACTAGGGGCGCTCT
>CAWVXN010000299.1:0-4503 GCA_963933695.1 uncultured Myxococcales bacterium
CATTTAACCAGGGCATTCGACCAGGGCATTCGAGCAAGCCTGGCCTCACAAACCCGCCGATTTATTCAGCGGTTGACGAGGTAAAGGCTCAGCGCCGGCCAGTACGTGATCAGCAGCACGGTAGCCAGTAGGATCACGAAGAACGGGATCGTTGCCCGGTAGACCTCGAGAACCGGTCGCTCGAAGCGATAGCTCGCGATGAAGAGGTTCATTCCCACGGGCGGCGTGATATACCCGATCTGCATGTTGGCCAGGAATATGATTCCCAAATGCACAGGGTCGATCCCGTATCCGATCGCAATCGGAAGGATGATCGGAACAATGATCACCAGGGCGGAAAAAATATCCAACATCATTCCAAGGGCCAGCAAAAATACGTTCAATAGAATCAGGAACGTCAGCTTACTGTCGATCTGGGAGCGAACCGCGTCGAATAGCCGAGTGGGCACCTCGGTATCGATCAGGTAGTTGGTTGAGGCGAGAGAAACCCCAAGGATGATCAGGATTGCGCCCACAAGAACCATGGACTCCCGCATGATGCCGGGAAGTTCGGCCAGGGGAATCTCCCGGCGAATCACCACCGTGACGATGAGGACGTAGAGAGAAGTCACTGCGGCCGCTTCGGACAGGGCGAAATAACCACCGTAGATTCCGCCCAACACGACAATGGGCAGCGGGATTTCCCACGCCGCTTCGCGCACCGCTCCACAGGCTTCGGACCAAGAGAACTCCTTGTTCGTCTCAACAAGACCTCGAGCCCGCCACATGCTGTACGCACCCAAAAGAGTCACCATCAGAAGCCCCGGGAGCAGACCCGCGGCAAAGAGGTCTTCGATCCGAACAGCCGGATCGAGATTCATCTGCTGGGCAACAACTCCATAGAGAATCAACGGCAGGGCCGGAGCAAAGAGTAGACCCAGACTCCCCGAAGTAGTGATCAGGCCCAGGCTAAAATTCTCCGGATACCGCGCCTCACGCAATGCGGGATACAGAAGCGCACCCAAGGCGACGATCGTGACACCCGACGCGCCCGTGAACGCGGTGAAAAGTGCGCAGGCCACCAGAGAAACGATGGCCAGGCCCCCGCTGAGCCATCCCAGCAGAGCCTGGGTGAGACGCACCAGTCGCGCCGGAGCACCACTTTCGCCGAGCAGATAACCCGCGAAGGTGAAGAGGGGAATCGCCAGCAGGACAGGGGTCTCCGCCAGCCGATAGATCTCTATCCCTATGACTTGGAGGTCGACACCTTCCCCCGCGAAGCCATACATCGCGCTCGCGGCGATCACCGCGAAAAGGGGTGTCCCCGCCAGGGCGAGGAGCGCGAGCAGAATCATCGAGATCATGCTGGGCCTCCGCCGCTCGCACGGGAAGCAGGGTCGTTACGCCCTCGGCGCTTCGAGAGCAGCCCCTTCGCCTTGGCCCGGGTGCGAAGCCCGTAGCGAATCGCAATCAGCCCAAACGCCACAGGAATCACGCTCTCGAACATCCAGGCGGGAATTCCGGAAAAGGCCGTGCTCTCGAATTTCCACTCGTCGGCGACGAAGCGCCCCGAGTGCCAGGCGACCATCCCCGCGACTCCGGCGGTGAAGGCGCTTGTAACCAATCCGAGCACCGAGGCCAGTGTCTCGGGGAGAATTTTCGAAGCGGCATCGATCCCGATATGACGGTCCGAGCGACTCGCGGCGACCGCGCCCATGAGTCCTACCCAGAGCAGAAGGACCCGCAGCAAAGGGTCCACCCAGCCGATGCCCGCATCGAAAAAGTTCCGCAGAAAGATCTGGAGGGGAGCCAGTACAACCATCGCGCCCAGGAGCAGGGCAAGGAAAACGTCCTCGAGCCGGTGAAGCCCCCGCAACATCCGGCCTAGCTCGGCTTCTTCCCGAAACTCGCTCATTCTTCTGGGGACGCTCCGGCACGATGCTCCTGAAGAAGCATCAGAATCTCGCTGATCAACGCATCGGAATAACGCCCTGTCCCGCGCATTTCCGTGGTCGCCTGGGAGCCTATGCTCCGCCACCGTTGAACCTCATCCCGGGACGAGGCCGAGACAAACTCTATCCCCTGATTTTTCAGGGCCTCCCGAGCATTCGCTTCGTCGGCCCGGTTCGCCTGATCGAGTCGCTTGGCTGCAGCTTCGACCACCTCCCGGATCACATTGCGATCCTTGGCCGAAATTTTAGCGAACACCTTCTTGTCCACCGCGAAAACCCCTGCCAGATACATGATGGGTACATCGGTGAGATACCGGACTCGCGTGTGCCACTGGAACGCGATGGCGCCGATCGGCGGCGCGGCCACCGTATCCACGAGACCGGTTTGCAGGGCTGTATACACATCGGCGATGGGCAGGGAAACCGGCGCAACGCCCGCGATTCGAAGAGCCGCATCCGTCATCGTGTCATCTTCGACCAACCAGACACGGGTACCCTCCATATCCTCCACCTTGCGAATGGGCTCCCGGGAGAGCACGTAGGCAAAGCCTCCGTCCGTGATGGCCAGGGCTTCGAAGCCATTCCGGGTAAGGCCAGCCTGAAGCTTTGCATCGAGCTTCTTGCGAACGAAATCGACTTCATCGTAATTCCGAAAGAGAAAAGGAAGGCTGTAGAGTTCAATATCGGGGTAGATGCCTGCCAGCGCGCCGCTGGTAAATGCACCGCCGTGGAGTTGGCCCGCGCGAATCTTTCGCAGCACAGTCTTGTCGCCGCCCATGACGCCGCCGGGGTAGAACTTGAGCTTCACACGGCCCGCGGTCCTCTCTGTAATTTCCTCGCCCGCCTTCCGCATCTCAACCAGCCAGCTACTGCCATCGGGCACGATGGTTGCAATTTTCAGGGTCCGTGCGGAAACGCTGGCAGCCGCCATGAGCAGGAAGCTGATCACGAGGGTCGCGACAAGTCGGTTCGAAGTCGAAGGGTGGATCATGCTTTCTTCCTCTTGCACTCCCTCACAGTTCTAAGGGTCTAGGGTCTGCGGATTTTCAACCTTGCTAGAAATAATCATCGGCATCCAGAAGCAGTTCCTGGGCACGCTCCTGGGCAAGGGTATTGCTGAGCGTATAGCCCGGCGCGACGGGGTCCACCTCGATGACCTCGGTCAAGAGTTGATCGTGCAAATCGCGGTCAAACACGAGCCTTGCGTAGTTCTGGGCAAAAAATACTTTCGCCATCAGGTTTTTTTCCTGGGAAATTTCGATGGCGCGCTCGAAATGTGTGCGGCCAATCTCCGGAACTCCGCCCAGGTGTGCCGGGCGCAGGGTATAGAGAACTCCCAGGTAAAGGTGGGCACCACCGTCGGCGTAGGACTCGTCCAGCACAACGATCCTTTCCATCAGGGCCTGTACCTTGGGCAATTCGGCCACCGCGTTCCAGTCCCCTGAATTCGCCTGGATCCAACCCGCCCACGCGCTCCCAAACCCGTAGAGTGCGGGCAAATCATCCTTGTCGGTCTTCTGAAGCTGAGCCTCAAAAATATCAAAAGGGCCCACAATCGAATCACAAAGCGCTTCGTCGTTCATACAGAGCACCCGCTCACTGTATGCCCGGGCCTGGGCATTCAGCGCAGCGTTTCGCGCTGGGTCATCGACAAAGGCTGAGGCATAGGCGGAGTAAAGCTGTGCCGCTGCAAGCAGGAGATCTTGGTTCTTGGGATTCCCGGCGATCAGGCCATCGATGAGAATCAAGTACGCCGGCGCCCCATCACGAACGAGCAGAGGATCTGGCTGATCCACCAGGGCCGCCGAAAGGTCGTCCGCCAACCCGCTGGTCACGTTACTGACAAGGATTGTGCAGCCCAAATTGGGCAGGAACAAAATTAGAATGCAAATCAGGCGAACGGCATCTAATCGCATAACAAAATATCCTAGCAGGAGTTGGTCTGGAGGTTGCCGCAAGAGGGGGAATCCTGCTCGACGCGGATTCGTTACCGGCCCGCTAGGATCTGGTCTCAGCCGGGGCATTTTTGACTCCAATCGACCGTGGAATCCGCATCGGGAAGCAGCCCACCCATTGGGCTGACGGGAAATAGCATGGCCGACCCGACGAACCGGGAAATCCAGGTGCCAGACCCGGAGCGCACGCTTCCTCTCTCGGCTCCACTTCTTCTGGCCGCCCCGCCCCTTGTGTTGGCAGCCGGCACTCTCACCGGGCTGGGGCTTTTGCGGGGTGTCCCCCTTGGCCCCGCGGCTCTGGTTGCCCTAGTCATGACTGTCGTTCCCTCCCTTGGGGTCGCGCGCCTGCTCTCTCGGCGGTTCACCTTGAGTTGCTGGCTCTGGTGTGTCCTCCTGTTAGTCGGCCTGCCCCTTTATTTCCCAGGCGAGCGCGAAGAGGCGACGCGCGTGGGTTTGGGTAACCTCAGCGCCTTTCTCGGTTCCGAAACTTCTCGGGCGATGGGCGCCGCAGGGGCGTGGACCGTGGCGCTCCTGGGCAGCGACCCCACCCCCGCAGTGCCTCTCCCCCCCGAGCCCTCACTCCCGCCGGTACCCACGCCGGTACCCACGCCCACGGT
>CAWVXN010000300.1:0-4494 GCA_963933695.1 uncultured Myxococcales bacterium
CCAACCCTGAACGCCCGCATCCGTGTGGGCGATGATGTAGTAACGCGAGCCGTCCCTCGACACAGGAAGCTGGTGGCCACTCAAGCTCGAGGTGTAGTTCTGCTGGTCCGGTCCCTCGAACCAGAGGTTGTTCAGCTGAAAACCAATGTAGTGTGGCTCAACGGGAGCCGTCACCTTGACCACTAGGGCCTCGTCCTCGGCCAACTCAAAGATGCCTGCTGCGTAGAGCTGCCGGGCCCCCGCAACACCGCCCGCCGTGAAGGGGGGAGCCGGCTGATTGATGCCATTGAGGGGAAGGGCGCGGCGTCCATCTCCGTTGACATCCCGGCGAACCTCCAGCGCGAGTTCCTGGAGATGCTGCCAGAACCGAATTTGGTTCGGCAGTTCTCGGCCGATCGTCTCGAGCCTCTCGGCAATCCACTCAGAGGTGATGGGCGGACGATTTTCGCCGACAGCATCCAGACGAACGATCTCCAACTCCAGCGCCTCCTCCCGCTCCCAGTCGGAAAAAATCTCCCGCACCGAAAGCCAAGCGGCATCTTTTATCGCCTCGGTCTTCGCCGGCGGGCATGCCAGCAACTTTCGTGAGAGCAGGAAATCGCCGGCGTAGTGGGCGGGCCGCTCGGGAGCAATCAGGATCTCGAAACGGTTATTGGCATCCAGGCTCAAGTCGAAGCCGTTTACGAAATCGAGGGTCTGGCTATTGCACGCGCCCATCTCTGCCAGCTCACCCGTGGTGCCTGGGATGGAGGTGATCGTCTGGAAAGTGACCATGCGCGGCGCCTTGGCCCCGGGGTACGTTCGCTCCGACGTGCGCCACTCCCTTGAATCGGCAACACGACCGCTTACGCGATAGGAGCCTGTGGCGTCCACCGGAGCCTTTAAGTAAATCGCGTCCGGGTTCTCCCCCGTCCACTTGCGGAGCATGTCAACCGAGCGGTGGAATTCTGGATAGCGAGGGTCCTGGCGCACCTCGGCCTCGATCAAGCGGCCCAGGTGGCCAAGCAGGTAACGGTGCCCCTCGGCAAGATTCCGATCCGTTGGTTTCGGCGGGAAGTCCTCGGGGTCTGTCAGGCTCTCGTGGGCATTGGCAAGACCCTTCATGAAGGCCTTCCAGCCCTGCTCGAGTTCCACATCTGCCCTGGCAACGCCGATCCCGGAAAGAAAAATCAAGAACGCAAAAAAACCAGTACGCATGTAGACAAGCCTCGCTTCAGAGGGGGTGGGTCCGAGTTTACTCGTCGGCCACTCGGCGGCCACTCGGCGGCGGGAAACATCCAACTGAAACGACACTCCGAGAAGCGCGTGATAGAGTCAAACAGGTGCCGACTCAGGAAAACGTCGAGGATGCCGGGAACAAAATTAGCCGATGGATGCCCATCCTCGGCCTCCTCGTCATGGGCGCGGTTGGGCTCGAACGCTATCTCGAAGATGCCTCCTTCTGGGTCGATGAATCCATCGTCGCCTCAAGCCTTCGCGACCTGACCCTGGATGAAATTTTCGGCCCTCTCGGGCCGGGCGGAAACAGTTTCCCGCGCCTCTACATGGCGGCGCTTCTCGGCCTAAAGAACCTCTTCGGCTACGAAACCCTGGTCCTCCGCGCCCTGCCCTTCGCATTTTACCTGGCCGCAACCTATCTCTGGCTAAAACTACTCTCCAGCCGGCTTCGTGCTTTCCCGGTCCTCGTCTGCCTGGCCCTGTTCCTGTGCCTTCTTCCAACTTCTTGGTTTGCCTATTCAAGCATGTTGAAGCAGTACTCCTTCGACGTGTTTCTCAGCGTTCTTATATTTTTCGTCCCGGACCGAGTTTTCGATCGGCCCCTCCGCCAGGGAAAAGGTCTCTGGCTTTGTCTGGCCTTCGCGTTGCCCTGCGCCCTCTCCTACACCTATGCCATTAGTCTTGCCGGAAGGCTCGCGGGTTGGTACGCAGCCGGGTTGGCCCAGCGCAATTATCGGCTGGCGCCCCTCGGCCTCGTTGCCCTGGTGGCGGGCGTGGGCGTTTCGTCGCTGAGCCTCTGGTTTACCGATGTCCGCTTCATGGCCAACTCGGTCTATGGCTGGTGGGCGGGTTGCAACATCGGACATAACTGGAACGCCACCCATCTCTTGCTCGACAGGTTCGCCATCGGTTGGTACTCCGGGCTCCAGGAGTTCCCGATCGACGGAGGGCTGCCCGATGCGCTCAGAGTCCTTCTTCGAATCGTTCTGGTGCTCGGCGTGTTCCAGGTGATTCGGAGTCTTTTCGGTCGCCCTCTCAGGCGCCAACCCAGGGATTGGGGATCTCGCTCCCTGGGCGCACTTTTTGTCATCGCGGTGACGCTGGGTGCCTCTTTTTTCATTCAGTACCCCGTTTGCTCGGGCCGATTGACCCTCTTCGTCCTACTGCCCCTTCAACTGCTCCTCTTCGAGGGCTTCGTCGCGATACACGCGTGGCTCGAAGACGACCGGCACTTGCGAGGGCTTTCCCTCGCCCTCGGCACCCTGTGGATCGTGTCCATCGCCCCTTTTGGTATTCGCGACGCGTACCGATTCAGCGAAGCAAATGCTCCCGATGATTTGCGCCCGGTGTTTGGTCTAATTCGCTCCCAGGGAGAACTCCCGGTTCACGTCATGCCCTGCCTGTGGGGCGTGGTCCAAGCCCTTCCTGAGGGCCTCCCCACGCCAGAGACAATTTACGTGCCCTCAGCTCAACTTACGCCTTGGGGTCAAGAGGTCCTCATCCTCGAGAAGAACCCCCACCCCGCCATCGCCTATTGCTTTGAGGCGCACAAAACCTTGCAGGAAAAGGCGACCGACTGGCAAATCCTTCACAAGAAATCGGATCCAGTTCGCCTTTTCCGGGCCCGCTTCCCCAATCAACCCCCCGAAGCCAAACACCCTCTGGAAGAGCCGAGCCCCAGCTCCGAATGACAACACCGAACGAAAAGATCGCCTTGACGAGAAGGGCCCGATTGACCACAGACTTTGGTCTGTACGCGGTCTCTTGAAGCTTCACTCCTCCAAGTTAGACTCCTCATCTTCCAGGGACTCTTTTCACGAAAACGGGAATTAGCCAATGACAGTCGTTCAGGAAACAATCCCCGAGGCTCTGCGGCGCGACGTCGAGGCTGCCCGGGATTGGTTTAGTCAAACTGAAGAGATCGACTTCAAGGTGACCGGCATCGTGGAACCCCAGGCCGCTCTCGACGCCTCGGGCCGGCGCGAACTCCGACTGGTCCTATGCGCCGGGGATCGCTGCGAATGTCGTTCATTCGCCGTCTCGACGAAAGCCGGCCGCTACGAAATTGCGCTTCTCGACGAAAACCCTGTTGGGGAGGTCCAAGGATCGCTCCCGGCAGAACTTGATCCGCCGCCGGGCGCCATGCGGCAATGGTTGGATCTTGTGCTGGAGCGACACGCCTTTGTCATGCTCGTTTTCTACCGCGGGTACTGGTGACCTCCGTGTCGCTCCGAGTTACGGGGCTATGTGGAGCATGGGATCGTGGCGAAGGTGCGCGCATTGGGTGGAGAAATCTACGCGATATCCAGTGAGCCTCAGACACTCGCTGGCCGGGCATCAGTCGACTGGGAATTGGGCTTTGAGACCGTCGGTGACCCGCACCATGAAGTCGCCAAGGCCTGCCGCGACAAGGGTTGGCTAGATCTCTTTGTCAACAAGCGGCTTGAGTTTCTACAACTCAGTGTGGACGAAACTGGCGATTGGGCGCCAACCCATCCCAAGGGCTACTTCCAGCCCGGCGTGCTTGGGCTGGATAACGCGGGTCGCGTGCTCTATCGCTGGCGTGGTGTACCCACCCACAAGAATATGGGCGGCGCCACCGAGAGGCCGACTGCGGAGTACGTCTGGGAGCAGGTCGCTCGGGCCCTTGACTCGGACGGCGGCGCTCCCGATGCACCTCTCGACACGAAGCCGACCCTCGACTCCAGCGGGATCCCGTGGCCACTTTTCGCGGCATTGCTTATCGCGAACGGATGGTTCCTGGGGGGGCGAGGTTTCAAGTCAGCGCGCCGGGTCGCCGTGGCCGGTCTTCGGCTCGTGATCTTCGCAGGCACCTGGATTGCCGCTTTTACTTGGTTGCCCGCGCTTCCCGTTGCGGCTGTCCTGGCGGGCTGGCTCGCTTACATCACACCAAAGGTCCGCTGGTTGGGCCGCGAGTTCCAAGACGTGAGCGGATCTTCGCATTAGCCCACACGGCGACGCTTCGAACGGTATCGGAGCTGACCGGCTCAGCTCCGAATTCGCTCTCCCTTGGGATCGTAGAGGGGCTGGAGAGAAGCCATCGCTGGGTGGCGCTCACCGGCGACCTCGATCTCCCACGACCCCGACTTCACGAAATCCCGGGTGATGGGCTGCCGATCGGCGAGCTCGACATAACCGAGCGCTACGCTCGCACCCAGTGTGTGGCCGAAGGCCCCTGCCCGGATCGTACCCACCCCCACACCATCCAGGAGGATCACCTCGCCGTGATGGACGAGGGGCTCGGAATCCTTGAGC
>CAWVXN010000301.1:0-4489 GCA_963933695.1 uncultured Myxococcales bacterium
GGGCGCCGGCGTTGGAAACCGACGAGGCCAAACGTGAACGAGCGATCCACCCCATTGGGGCCTGGACGATTGGCGTATCGACACCCAGCATGCGGGTCACGCGATTGTCGAATTTCATATGGCCTCTCCTGAGGGTGGGCCCAGTCAGGGCTCAAAAATCACTTTAATACTGGCATGGAATATGCCAATAGATGGGTAATGAATACCTGAATAGCTGAATAGGCGAACAGGTCAATAGCCGACTCCTGGCTCAATTCCCCCGAAAACTCGCCAAAAGACAATCCCAAGCGCCCTTGAGATTTCAGCATGAATCCCCGAGGGGGGAATTTTTATAAACGCGTTTGTGGCAAGCCAACTCACGATTTCCGTTGATTTTTCCCCATGGATGCGGGTAGGATGGTCGATGGGAAGGGATACGTTTACTGCGGCTTCTAGCCGCTGGAGTAGATGTTCCTTTGGGATTAAAAAAAATCGCAATTTGCTCGGCCGGTAATCAACCGGAAGCTCAATCGATCTTGGCACCTCTCAGTAACAGCCACACTCGCGGTCACAGTACGAAGACCGCGTCGGCTACGAAGACCGCGTTATCGAAGACCGCGTCGGCTACGAGGACCGCGTCGACGAAGGCGAGCAGCCATGTGCCTGCTCGAAGAATCGGAGAAAAAGTGTATACGCCTATACGATGCCCCCGTGGCGGTGCGACCGAAAGAAACGCACACGCTGCCCCCAGGCCTCCTTTCTCAAGTACTTATTTTTCACGCGCTCATTTTCCAGGGGCTCATTCGCGTCGCGCCCTGTCCATCGCAGTCTTGTTCATCGGGATCTTGTTCGCGGGAAGCTCCGCCGTTCAGGCCCTTCCCTATACCTTGGCTGGCCCGGTCGCCATTACCGGAGCCGAGGCTGGCAATCCCGGCGTCGTGGGAACCCTGCTGCCCGTAGGCGTACCGAGTTCGCTCAGCGGTGTGATCTCCGTGAGTGGCGGCGACACCTCGTTCATCACCAATGACGTCATCGTCTTTGCGCTCTCCTTGTCGATCGGATCGAGCGTAGTCGACGAAATCGGCATCGGGGCCAATGCCACCCCGATTATCCCGAACCCCATGGGGGGCGGCGCGTTCGCCGAGGGCGGGACCGAATTGCCGGACTCCGTGACAGTGGGCTCATTTACGAACCTGAAGGCCGTTTTCGAATACGTCACCAACACCCTGGTGGCAGGCGAAACCACGACCAACCTGTTCGTGACCTACAGCCCGGCGGGTACGGCCCTGGCCGTGGGAAGCACCGTCAATATTTCCATCAGTTCGGGCACGAACTTCACGGTTCAGACAACCCTGGTCCCCGAACCCGGCACGTTCGTGTTGCTGGGAAGCGGGCTGGCCGTGCTTGGGATGCGACGAAGGCGAAACGCCTAGGGCACCCCTCACATCGTTCGTGTATTCCCAACAGCGCTTATCTCCGGCAGCGCTTATCTCCGGCAGCGCTTATCTCCGGCAGCGCTTATCCCCGGCAGCGCTTATCCCCCGGCAACTGGGGGAAAGATGTCGATGGTCTGACCGGACTCCAGGGGAGTTTCGAGCCCCTGTAGCCAGCGCACGTTGCGGCCCCCGACGAAGATGTTGACCCGGCGCGACAAACGTCCGTCCTCGTCCATCAGGTGCTCCCGCAGCTCGGGCCAGCGCGCCGCCAGCACCTCCACCAGGTCAGCCACCCGGGAGCCGGCCCCAAGTGCTAGCTCGACCTTGCGTTGGCCGACGATAGGCTCGAGGGTCGCGTAAAACGAAACCCGCACGGATCAGAGGATGCCCAGAGCCTGGAGCTTCGCCTGGGGAACGACCCCCTCTTCCCACTCACGAACCGCGTAGTACTCCTTGAGCATGTCAGCGAGTTCGGACACATGCCCCTTGGAGCCGGCCTCGGTGGAGGGCTCCTCGGTAAAGCGGGCGGGCAACGTATCCGATCCCTCGCCAATACCCGCCCGGTTGTTGTAGTAGCGCTCCAGGTTGTAGATACGCTCGCCGGTGAGCATCACCTCCTCGGGCCCAAAAGAAATTCCCATGGCGGTGGCGTACTGGGCGGCATACTCCTCGGCCCCCTCGGCGAACGCGCTGAATTTGCAGAGGTCAAGACTGTCGGAAAAAGCGTGGAGATCCTGGAAGGTCTTCACGAGTTCGCCCTTGCCCTCCCAGGCCAGGGGATCGCTTTCGATGGGGACGACGCCCAATTCAGCCGCCGCCACGTAGGCCCGCAGGTGGCAGGCCCCTCGGTTGCTCGTCGCGTAGCCAAGCCCCATCCCCTTGAGGCCCCGGGGATCATAGGCGGCCACTGCCTGTCCCTTGACCGCCATGGCAATCTCCGGGTGTCCAACGCTCTCCGCCGCCCGGGCCGGGCCCTCGGCAAGGATATCGCCCACGCCCTCGCGCACCGCGATGGCCTCGGTGAGAGCCACCATGGCCAATTCATCCCCCCAGGCCAGACCCTGGCCCTCAGGGACCCAGCCCCTTTCGGTGGCCTCCATCCACATGGAGAATGCATTGCCGAGTTCGATGGGGTCCATGCCCAGGTCGTTGCATTGGTCGATGATCTTCGCCACCGAGGCCACGTTGGCGTTGTCGCAGTTCGAACCCAGGCTCCAAGCCGGCTCGTACTCAACGCTCTCCATCTTCAGCCCCGCCCAGGGCCCATCCTTGATCTCGACTTCCTTCTTGCACGCCACCGGGCAGGCGTGGCAGGTGGGGTTTCCGACCAGAATATTTTGCTCGACATATTCGCCACTGATCAGTTCGGCCTTGTCACCGAAGGACGTCAACTGGCTGTTGCGGGTCCCCAGGGCCCCGATGGTATTCGTGACATTCATCAAAACGTTGGTGCCGTAGACCGACAGGCCGCCCTTCTTGGGGCTCGTGATATTGGCCTCGTCCCGAATCGTGTCCAGTGCCTGGCGACGAACCGTCTTCCATGCATCGGAATCCGGCACCTCGCTCCTACGCTGCTTGGCCCGAATCACAATAGCCTTGAGATTCTTGGAGCCGGCCACGGCGCCTGTGCCGCCGCGACCAAATGCTCGGTCGTCCTCGTTGACTTGGGCAGCGAATCGCACACAATTTTCACCCGCCGGCCCAATGGCGTTCACCGACAGGTTCTTCGCCCCGTAGCGCTCCTGGAAGAAGTCCACCGTGGCGTGAATCCCCTGACCCCACACCTCCGAGGCGTCGCGCAGGGAAATCTCACCGTCCTCGATAAACGCGTAGACGGGAGTCTCCGAGCGGCCGTCGAAAACCAGTCCGTCGAATCCGGCCCAACGCGCCCGGGCAGCCGACCAGCCGCCCTGATGGCTATCCGTCACCGTTTGCGTCAAGGGAGACTTGGTGACGCACGCCCAGCGACCGCTCATGCTGGCTTCCGATCCCGTGAGCGGGCCGTTCATGAAGCACAACAGGTTCTCCGGGGACAGCGGGTCGACCTCGGGACCATTCTCGAGCAGGTAGCGGACGCCCAGGCCCCGAGCCCCGATGTATTTCTCCACCCAGTCTCTGGGGGCGGGTTTCATCTGCCAGGTTCCCCGGGTCAGATCAATGTGGGCAACGTTCTGTCCGAATTCACGAAGCTTCATGTCTCGATGCTCCTCTCAATGCTCCCTGGGCTGGGTTCCCCGGCATCCTAGCCGATGTCCACCGGCAAAAGGCAGACCCGCTCGGGGGCGGGTCCGAGCGGACGGGAAGGGAAAGGAGAAGGGGAAGCCGGCGAACACAATTGGGAAACTCGCTTCCACTGGGCCCCGGATCAAAAAAATCAATTGGACGGAAATCCGGTAAAACATCGAATTTAATGACGAAATCAATTCCCCCCATACGCTGCCAACGGTACGTGTATTGCAGTTACTCGGTTCGCTGTCCTTTTGGGAAGGGGGACGCGCGGGTCGCGAACCGAGCTCCGTCCCGGTTTGCCAGATCACCCATGGGCTTCAACCCAAGTTCTACGCACGCGAAGCATCATGGCGGCCTAGCTCCTCGCGACAGCACGGGGAATCAGCTCGATGATCTGATGACTGCAGACTCCCCCGGGAGTCTGCAGCCTCTCCCCCGAAGCGGCCGGGCCGAACGGCACTTCCCGGCATCCGGCTTCCCGAACATGCCGCCGAATCGAATCCATGCTGGCCGCATACTGCTCGGCCGAGCACACCCATCAGGCACTGGCAGCCCCCAAAAAAAGCCGCGACATCATCCTGCGCCTTCCGTTCGCGTCAGGTCGGGCGCCCATGTCGGGCTGGCAGCCGGCGACGCCGTCCGGCCAGCCACGCCAGGATCAGAATCGTGGCCCCCGCCTGGGCCTCAACGCCGGGTTCGGGCAGATTGATGACGTCGGTCACCGAAACGAGATAGTCGAGCTGCGAGGACACTCCGTCGTTGGGGTAGTCGATGAGCGGCGTTTCACCGAAGGGCGAAGGATTCAGCGCCCAAATCGTTTGAGCCGCCATGGCATCCACCACGTC
>CAWVXN010000302.1:0-4478 GCA_963933695.1 uncultured Myxococcales bacterium
CTGTGAACTGCAAAAATGACGGCACGCCCTTTGTCATGATCTGGCCGCTGCTGCCTATCAAAGCGGGCAAGGGAATCAAGGGCTGACTGGCCATGCGATAGTCCGGGGGTGGCGTGCCAACGAAAGCGACGTGTGGGTTGGGACTGCCCGAATAGATACCCGCGTACGCGGATCCCGTGTGCGCCGCCTGACCGCCCGTCACGGGCTCCCCGTGGCGGGCCTGACCGCCGTATAAGCGTAATCTTCTGCCGTTAAGTCGAACAAACAGCAGGCAAGTCATACTCGACGCGAATTTCGCCTAGTTCCTGTAGGGCCTCTCGCATGCGTGCTTCGGCAACGGCCTCATCCTTGATTTTGCGATCGCGTTTAACAATCTCGGGGAGCAATGCGCGCGCTTCCGCGTCACGCTTGCGGTCCGCCTCCGTGAGCGCTTCGACCCAGATTCCGGCCAACGCGAAATCGGACTTTTTCGATTTAGCCGCTTCTCTTGCATTTGCAATAGCGATCCCATACTTACATTCGGCGAGGGCCACGAAACCATTGAAGGCGTCCGTACCGATTTCATTCTTCATTTTTTTCAGCTCGGCTTCTCGTTCAGCCTGTTTTTGAGCGGCAACCGCCTTGTCGGCTTTGGAGCCGGACATGCCGCCGACCACTGCGCCAGTCGTGCCGCTGTAAACTGCACCTCGCGCGCCTGCCTCGATGACATTACCGCCAAAAATGAGCGCGGTTACCATACCGCCAACCGCACCAGCCACGGCGCCGGTCGTAGCACCCTCGGCCGCACCTTTTGCGGCATAACTGTCACTGGCGCATCCCGAGGTTAACGTGACGCTCGCTACCACAAACATACAAAGGATCGCGATCGCGAAACTACGGGAATTGCCTGACATGTTATTACCTCAAGGAGTACGGGAGACGCATCTGTCATCACATATCGTGCGAGCAGGTGTCGTCACAAGCCAAAAAAATATATATAAAGTCTAGGACATAAAAGCTGCTTTCCAGCACAACGTCCGAGCCTGGGCGTTATGTTAAATCCACAGGGGAGCCCCGTCGCGGGCTGGCTCCTGTAGGCGCCGTCGTCGTCAGGGCGCCGTATAGACGCGAACTTCGGTCTATACGGTGCCCGATCGCGGAGCGGACCTGAAATTGGTCTGGCCTGTGATTGGCCTATAGTGGCCCCTCGTTCGCCGGGCTCGCGGTGCCGCTTGGAGAGTTGAGTGCCGCGCTAGCCTCGGGCCGAGCGATTTCATCTCTGGTCTGGCAAATCGCCTCCATCTCTGGCCAATTCCATCTCTCGCGAACAGCCGAGGAGTCTCCAGCCGATGCGAGTTTTCTCTCGTGGTTCCGTTCTTCTCTCCCTGTTCTTGGCTTCGATTGTCGGGTTCGGGGCCTCGGGTCTTTTCCCGGCCCCCGCCCAAGCCTTTACCCCCTATCGCCTGCTCGTCCAGGCGGTGAAGAGTCCCTTGCGGCCGTTGGTTTTCGTGCAGGACAAGCGACTCAAGGCGAATCTCCGCGCGGCGCTGCTCATGGCCGAACCCGGCGCCGTGCTTTCGGTGAAGGCCTACGTAGGCGGCGGGCATGGCTATTTGGTGGGCTGGGTGAAAGATGCGGCCCAGCGAAAGTCCCTGGAGGCTGCCGCCCGAACGGTGCCGGGGCTGCTCTCGGTCGCGGTGTATCTGCCCGACAAGCCCATCGGCGCGGACGCCCCGAGCACGACGGACGAGATCGCCCTCAAGGCCCAAGTGCTGGTCGCCATTCTGGCCGCGAGCGGGGCCGAAAAAACCAATATCGCGGTGGAGGTGCTCGGAACTCACGTGATCCTGGTGGGCGTCGTGCACTCCGCCGAGGATATCCAGACCGCGGCGCGCGCCGCGGGCGAAACGGAGGGCATTTCGGGGGTTACGAATTTCCTGAACGTGCCGTTGGCCGCAGACGCAAGGCCGTCGCGCGGGATTCTCCACTAGGGCCCCCCACGCCCGCGACGGGGCTGGGACTCCTGTATTTGGCTCGACTGCGGCGCACCCCGGGACATAGACGGTGCGCTTAGCCAGGGGCCGTTCCCGGCAACGTCCGTCCCGCTGCCACCAGCCATCGGTGCGCGGACCGGGCCGGGTCAGTGCTGCAGCGTCACACCCACAGTGACCCGGTTTCGCGTGTAGTCCTGGCCGGGCTCGTTTGAGTCGCGGTCGTCGTAGCGATAAAGCAGGTCGAGGTAGACCATGCGCCGAAGGCGGTAGACGGCCCCCGCGGAGAACCGGAATCCGTCGTCGTCACGGGTGGACCCCACGTAGTCGCCGTTGTAATAGGAAAAATCACTCTTGAGCTGGACGGCCTGGGTGAGTTGGTGCTCTACCCCGACGCCCCCGATGGAGTACAGGATCCCCCCCGCGATGGGGTTGGTGGAGTCCACGACCTCTCGCGAGCCCGTCAGCCGCACCGTGGTGAGCTGGGTGGGCGACCATTTAAGGTCCACACCGAAGGAAACACCGGCGACATCGGCAAAGGCGGGACTGTCATAATCCTGATCGAGGTAACCGACATAGGCCTCACCCGAAACCAGGTTGGTGATCTCCGAAGCGATACCGAGCGCCACCCTGTAGCCCTTGGAATTCTGGCTCACCCTGTCCCCCGGCACGGCTGGCGGCGGCAGCGGCGCGCTCAAGTTATTGAAATCGGTCTTGGTGTTCGTACCCCGCACAAAGGCGCTGTAGCCCGGTGAGAACGTATATCCAACCTGCCCCGTGAGGCTGTAGACCTCCCGGTCGCGGTACTCCTGAGTGGCCTCATCGTATGAGTACACCTGAAGATTCGCGGCCATAGACAGGTCGATCCGGTTGAGGCTGTAGTTGCCTACGGCACTGGACTGAATGAGATCGTATTGCACGGGAGCAGGCGCATTGACGGGATCGTTAACGCCTCCGCGCGGATCGGTGAGCCGCTGATACCCGACCATGGCCTGAATATTGGCGTCGTTGAGTACATCGAGCTGGCCCGAACCTCCGACGCCCCAATCCAGGCTGTCCTGGGAGGTCTCGTCGGCATAGAGGCGGGAGGACAGGAAACCGCCCAGCGAGAGCGCATTGCGCGACCAGTCTGACTCGTAGGCCAGCGAGGGGTCGATCTGGAAGCGGGCGTCACTGCGCTCGTTGGTCTCGGTGGCGATAATATTGTCATCGTAGCCGGACGAAAGCACGAGCTTCGGGTAGGCGGTGAAGCTGCCCAACTGGGTCCCCAAGGCGTCAGCATGGGGAGCCACCCGATCTGTGACGCCGCTGAGCAGGGGCAACTCCTGGGCCGCTGACGGGGGAGCGAGGAGCAACGAAATCGCTAAAACCATGAATACGAGAGGGAAGCCCGAGGGCCAACCCGCGTTCGTCTCCGTCTCGGGCGCTCGTCTCATTTCCAAGGGGGAAATTCCTTTCCGGGGAGAATTTGGACGCGAAGGGGGTGAGCCTGCTCACCGAACGGCCAGAACGAAGGCCAGCCCGGCCGACAGTGAGACTGGGTCGCGCCCCCCGTTCGGGCCCTTGGGTGCACAGATCGATGCCCCAATACGTTATAATTAGAACTAGAATTCTAATTCTAAATTTAGTTTGATATCGTGGGGACGTCAACCGGAGGAACGAGGCCAAAATGGATGATCCAGGACCCGCCGAGGGTACTTCCGGCCCCCGCCGCTGGGAAAGCCATGGGCGGCAGCCGCGGAGCCAAGCCACCCAAGACGCCCTCCTCGACTCGGCCGAGGCTCTATTCGCGAGCGCCGGGATCGACGCCACCGCGGTCACCGACGTCGCCCTAGGGGCCAAACGCTCGATTGGTTCGCTCTACCACCATTTCCAGAACAAGGAGACCCTGGTGCTGGCCGTGGTGGACCGGGTACTCCGGGACCTTGAGGCTGTGATCGAAACCCCGCTCAAGCCTTCCCACTGGCACGGACTCGGGATCCCCGACATCGTCCGCAATTATGTTCAGACCGCGCTCGCCATCGAGCGCTCCCGGCCCGGTTACAAGCGGATCCTGGTCGAAGTTGGACTTCACGATGCCCAGACCCTTTCGGCCTACAAGCGGTTTCGTCGGCGACTCGACGGCGGGCTGACCCAGTTGCTCCTTGATCGGCGCGAGAATATTGGGCACCCCGACCCGGACACAGCTGCACGCTTTGCAGTCGACCAACTCAGCGCGATGCTCTGGGCGAGACTCGACCGAGTGATGACGCCCACGCAGCTCGAGGACTGCGACGATGAAGCCTTCACAGCGGAAGCCATTGCTTCGGTGAACGCATACCTCAGGCTGCGCGAATAAGGCCCGATTCCATCGTCGGATACCATTTCGTTCGTGGGCCATGCTCTGCGCTTTCCCAAGAGATGTTCCCCACGGCTCGGTACAAAAGTGAGCAAGCCAGAGATCGCCCGCGACGGGGCTCCCCTAGGGATTTAACATAACGCCCAGGCTCGGACGTTGTGCCAGAACCC
>CAWVXN010000303.1:0-4454 GCA_963933695.1 uncultured Myxococcales bacterium
TGGGTAGCCCGCTCACTTCACAGACGCCTGCCCAATTCAACTACAACGACAAGATGTTGCATTGGGAGAATTCACACGAGATCATTTTCCGGAAGGCAGACTATGAACTCAAATCCCCATCCGTCATCGACTCGGATTACCAGGCCTATGCGCAGTGGATTGTCGAGGCCAATGTGCAGAACCTCCTGGTTCGGGTTCCCGGGCCGGGTTGTGTGGCGGCTCTGCCCGGCGTGAGAAATTTCGAAGTTCTTGCCAAGGCTCTCCAGAGTCTGCAATGGGGAGGCGTTCTCTGGTTTACGCCAGACACCATTGAGAATTCGGATTCCTGGGACTGTTGGGCGACAGGGCCGGCTCCCTTGGATTCCTGGAAGACCTATATCGACGTGCTGAGCGACTACAATGACACCCTGATCAATAACGGCGTTCCATCCAATTACGTCTTTCATGGTCTTCTTCTGGAAGCTGAGGGATCCTCCTTTAAGGATGATTTCGTGAATAACTCAGAAAACTACGGCTGGGGTTCAGGAGCGAGCACAGTCGGAAGTTATCTGATCGCGCAGGGATTCAGTCGCTGGAATGGAGACTCCTGGTCGACGGTGCCGTCTTCGATTGGGGCCCACGAAGTCAAGCTGGGTTATGGAATTGGCGCGGACCAGTTGAAAATGGGACCACCCGAGATCACCGTGTCGGGTATCGATGTCGATATGCTCGTCTTAGAGTTATACAATCTCGACTATCTTGAGTCGGTCTCGGCTCTCAAACCATCCGCGCTGATCGCGGCGAACAAACCGGTCGCAGTAGCAGCCGAGTATGAAGCCATTCTCTCCCACTATCCAACGCAGCAAAATAGTATCTATGCGGCCCCGGCGACCGTGGCGAGCATCAATGCGGGAGAGATCGTATTTGTTTTCTCATACGAGAAATACATTCAAGGTGCTGCTGCTGGAGTGTTCGGAAGTCAGGGGTGGTCCGCCGCAGACTTTGCAAAAATGCTGATTGAGTTCAAGAGCGCGATGCAAGCTGCTCAGGGTTATTCTGCGGTGCGTACTGGTGTGTATCATCAACCAGTAAAAGAGACGCTGCCCGCCTGCGATACGAGTCTCAATAACTGCTACAAGGGATTCCGGCCTCGGTATGCAGGCGATTGGGGAGTCTAGTCGGTGCGGTCGGACTTTCGGCTCATCGACGAAGCCATTCAATTCATCTGCCCGACAGAATTTGCTCACCATGGGGCTCCCCATAGTGACTTGAAATAAGGCCATTATCCGGACGTTGTGCCAGAAGCCAGCTTGCAGCCCTCTCAAACTCGCAACTGGCAGAGCGCCCGTCTTGTCCTCAGCCTCCCGGAACGAACTGGATCGGTGAAGTCCAGGCGCGCTCCTGAATGGTCGCGGCCAAATCGGAGCGCGGAGCCACGCCTTCGCGGATCGCATCCCAGGTGGACCAACGACACGTGGGGTTCTCGAGCACGCGGGCATAGTAGAAGGCGCGCTGATTCGTATTGAATTCGGGGTCGTGCCACAGCGTGCGCAATTGGGCCGCGCCGTCGCCGGACAGGGAACAATCGTTGATATCGACCCTGGCCCCATTATCGGGACAGCGATGGGTCGCGGCATCGATGACGGCGCCGCCGGAACACGCAACATCGAAAACGGCTTCGTGGGTCTCACCTTCGGAGTCGATCCAGCCCTTGATGATCTGCAGGCGTTGCAGGGATGTCGTACTGGGGTCGGCGAGGGCCCAGAGCAGGAAGCCCGGCGCATTGGCGCCCTGGGCGGGCAGGTCCGCTCCCATCGTCACGCCATCCGCATAGGCGCGCGCCACGACATCCGGAGCGTCCAGCATGCCGTTATCGTAGTCGTATCCGGCGAAGAAGCGCAGGGAGATGCGCGGGCCCGAAGTCGCGAAGGTCTCCTTGCGCCGGAAGGCTTCATAGAGCGCCTCCCGGGTATTCTCCTCGGCCCAGACTGCTGCCAGGCCCGAAGCACCATAGGTGGGCGTCGCGCCGCCCATGTAGGATTCTCCGTCGACCTCATCCAACATCTCCGGCCTGGCGTAGCCCACGGCGAGAGCCATCAGCTTATTCAAGGGAACCGAGCCGCGCAGATCGGGAGTGGCCGAAAACAGGCCGAGTTTCGAGACGTAGTTGCTCTCGTCGTTTTCTGAGGCGCCCGTATGGGTGTCACTCGAGCCGATGAAACCGAAGCGGTACGGATTCTCGACACCCTGGCTTTCGAGGGCCAGACCATTGCGCAGGGCCTCACGCACGTAGCTTCCCTTTGGCTCGCTTAGCTCCGGTGAGGCCACGCGAAAAGGCATGATCTCGAAATTGGCCCATTCATCGGTGGTCGAGAGCAGGGGATGGGTCTCGGACGTTCCTTTGATTTGTGTGATTTCGACCAGCGGCTCGTTGCGGATCCGCTGTACGGCATAGTCGTTATCAATGGGATCCCCGGCCCAATCGACCAGCCTGAACATCTGGCCATTGCTGCCGTTCGAGTTGTGGGGGATCGCCAGGCTTTCGATGCCCTGCTCGCGCAGGTCATCCATCCACTGCCAGAGCCCTTCGGGATTTTGGGAGTGGAAGCGGGAGAAGGGGACCTCCGGAATCCGATCGCTGCCCTTGAAGATCACATTGCGGTGGAGGTTGCCCATGTCGTCACTCGACGAGGTGTACTCGTAGGCGATGAAGGTCGTGAAACGCCCGGGATCGTTGTACAGCTCGGCGGCGTCGATGGTGTCCTGCCAGGCGGTTCGGGTGATGTCGAGCACGGTTTCGCGTTCAAGGGTCTTGTCCTGGACGATGGCCAACAGGAACCTGGGAAGAAATGTCCCGAAGGCGCGGATGCGATTCGGGATACCGGTGATCCCCGTATTGTCGGGGTCGTTGATGCCGTTCAAGGGTTTGGCGACGTCCAACTTCGAGAAGGCGGTAGTGATGTCGCCCGACGCGGGCGCGACGCCGAGGAACATCGCGTGATCTGTCACTGCGTAGAAATCGAGGGGCTGCTTCAGCTGGAGATCGAAACCGGCTGCATGGTGAATCGCCTCACCCAGGGCGAAGCGATAGGCATCGTAAGGGGTGGCTAGGGTCCCCATCGCGTAGGCGTCGAAGGAGTACTTGGTGTGGACGTGGAGATCGCCGAAGAAGGCGAGTCGGTCCGGGTTCGGGCCCGGCGGAGCCAACTCGAGGATCTCGGTCGGAGTTTCGAAGACCGGTTTTTCTTGCAAGAGAGCTCGCAGCCTCTGGGCGGCAGGGCCGTCGTCCAGTATCGAACCAGCCTCGTCCCCTCCTCCGCAGGCGAATAACGTCGATATCGAGAGTGACAGGATAAGGAATACAAAACCGCTTCGTGCTGAATGACTCAATTTGCAACCCCCCGAAAATCAAATATGAAAAAGTCCGACTCGCAGCTCGCAATGTGATCACAACGCAATTGAGGGCGACACCAACGACGGCCTGTTTGTCGGGGCGGAGAATCAGGATACGATGGTTCACTGTTTTTACTGGTGCGGCTGGGCAAGGATGTGCGTCTCGGGCGTCGGAACACTGACCCTGAAATCGTCATGGAGAGCACGGGCGTCACCCACTTATAGCGCGCGAATACAAGGGTCTAACGGAACTCCAGGCCCTCGAACTTGCCCGAGTTCCGCCACTTATTGAGGTACTTGAAGAAGGCGACGGGCCCGCGCGGGTGGCCCATGACCTGGCCGGCGAGGCCGCCTTCCTGGCCCTCGTTGTTGTAGTAGCCGGGGGTGCACTTCGAGAGCATGTTGGCCATGCGCGCACGTGTGCCCCCCCCGCGGCCCAACAGCTTGAGCCAGGCGTCCTCCGCCTTCTGGGTGACCTCGATCTCTTTGAGGCCCTCGTCCATCGCGTGGCGGATCATTATCGCGATCGTCCGGCCGGACTCCGTGAAGTTGTGGGGCACGTTCGAGAGCAGCGCCGCCCCCTGGAAGCCGCCCAGGATGAACATGTTCGGGAAGCCGTGGACGTGAATGCCGTGGAGCGAGCGCATTCCACTATTCCAGGCCTCCGAGAGCTTCAAGCCGTTTGTGCCGGTGACGTCGAAGCCATTGCGGCTCGTCTGGTCCGTACCAACCTCGAAGCCCGAGGCGTAGATGATGCAGTCGAGTTCGTACTCCTTGCCCGCGACGACGAGGCCCTTTTTGGTGACCCGCTCGACGCCTTTGCCGTTCGTGTCGACGAGGGTGGTTCCCGGCTCGTTGTAGGCTTGCAGGTACTCGTCGTGGAAGCACGGTCGCTTGCAGAGTTGGCGGTACCACGCCTTCAAGTTCTGCGCGGTCTCCCGGTCATCGACGATCGTATCCGCGCGGCTGCGGATCTCGGTCATCTTCTCGTGGTCGAGATCTTCGAAGGCCGCCATCATGTTCTTGGGCGTCATCTTGTAGAAGGGCAACGAGAAGATCCGGCTGCGGATGCGGCGGGAGAG
>CAWVXN010000304.1:0-4442 GCA_963933695.1 uncultured Myxococcales bacterium
TTGATTCCAATGGCGCGCCGGGAGGGATTCGAACCCCCGACCCTCAGGTTCGAAGCCTGATGCTCTATCCAACTGAGCTACCGGCGCGCACGGAATCCTCTTAGCACTTGCCAGCCAAGGGGAGAATCGACCTGGGGTTCGGTGCTGTGAGGCACCGACTGGGGCTGACGCTATCAGAACTCGTTGGGAGCGGCCATTCCGGCGTGAGGGCCCGGGTGGTGGGCGGGCCGAACTATCCCCTTCTGGAGGAGTCCGGTCCAAGGTCGGGGAGCGGTAAATACCGCGATTCGGACGCTTGCCGATCGCGCATGTTTCGGGTCGCTCGCTACTCTTCGCCCCGCCTCATAGTTTGAGGTCCTTCTATGGATGGTAGGAGGGGGAAGGGATTGGGGAGGAGTTTTGGGATGAGTGAGAAGGAAGTTCTGGCCAGCTGGGTCGAACTGGACGGCTGTTACAACTTTCGCGACCTCGGGGGGTACCGGACCTCGGAAGGTCGACGCTTCCGAACGGGCTTGGTCTTTCGCTCGGATGGTCTTCAGCATCTCAGTGAACCCGACCTGCTCAAACTTCGGGATGAAATCGGTCTCGGAGCAGTCATCGATCTACGCTCGAGCCTGGAGGTCGAGGAAGCGGGTTGCGGCGCGATTGTCGACCAGGCCACGCTCTACTCGCTGCCCCTCTTTCCCGAGGCTGGGGGAAACCGCGGGGAGGCGCTCGCGAATTTCAAGATGCCTTCGGATATGGGCGAGCTCTACTACCTGATGTTGATGGCTGCCCAAAAGCCGATTGTTGAGGTGGTTCGGCTGCTCGCAGAGTTTGATGAGCCGGCGGTTTTCCATTGTGCCGCAGGTAAAGATCGGACGGGCGTGATCTCAGCACTGCTGCTCTCCCTGCTCGGCGTTCCCGATGAAACGATTCTGCTCGATTACGCATTTAGCCGTCAGAACATCGACCTCATCAATGCGCGTCTCGACAGCAGCAACACCTACCAGAAACTCATGCACGACTTGCCCGAGGGCGCCTATGACGCCGACCCGGCGTGCATGAAGAAATTTCTGGCCAAGCTACGCGAAACCTTCGGTTCGGTGGAGGGCTGGGCCGAGCAGGCCGGGCTGGATGCAGCTTCGCGCGATCGCCTGGCCACACGCCTGTTGGATTGAAGAAAAGGCTCAGTCTCGGTTTTTTTTGTCGACCACAAGGTATTCGAAGGACCCCCGGGGTCCAACAAAAGAAGATGCGGCCCAACTTGTGAGGCTGACCACAAGGGATGCAAAGAAAGCCGCCCCGAAGCCACTGAGATAGAAACCGCCCAGCAGCGAAGCAACCAGGTTCAGCATTGCCGCATTGATGACCAGGACGAAAAACCCCAGGGTGACGACCGTAAAGGGGAAGGTCAAGATCAGCAGGATCGGACGCACAATGGCATTCACCGCTCCAAGGAGAATGCCGGCCAGCACGAATGTGCTCGGATCTCGGATCTCCATGCCATCGACCAGCTGGTCGGCTACCCAAAGTCCGAGCACGTTCAGTGCCATGCGAACGATAAATCCCGTCAAGGCAATTCCTCCACGTGTTTGAGCGCCCGGTTAGGATGATCTCGGCGCTGGGCAAGATTCGCACATTTTCCCCGACCTTTCGCGGTGTCGGGGGAGAAGGGGAGGGCGTTTGCCAGAGGTTTCTTGTCATGGCTGATCTTGACGCGGGGCGAGCAGACTGAAAGAATCAAGGCCCGCCCAAGAGACCGGAAAGCATTCGGCGGAGGAGAGGAACGAATTGGATCCCAATCATCCAGCACTGCTAGCCGCTCAAAATTCCTGGCGTGCCGTCCAGGCCAGGGAAAAATCGGCCTGGCTCGATCTGATGGCCGAGGACATTTGCGTCGAAGACCCCATTGGCCTCGCGCTCACTAACCCCGATGGCCAGGGGGTGCGGGGCAAGGCCGCCATGGGGCAGTTTTGGGACAACAACATTGCGCCCAATACCATCCGTATTGAAACCCACGAATCTTTTGCGGTGGCCAGTGAGTCTGCGCACCGGATGACGCTCACCACAACTTTTCCCGGTGGCGCCAGTATGAAGTTGAACGGGATTTTTACTTATACGGTGAACGATGCGGGTAAGCTGACCAATCTTCGTGGCTACTGGTTGCTGGAGGACAGCACGTTCACCCAGCCCGCCGAATCGGACGAGTAATCCCCCCCCCGCGATCCAAGCCGGGCCCGTTGGCCCCGAGGAGACGACGATGACCGTTGCTGATTTTTCGCTCAAAGACAAAGTGGCCATCGTGACCGGCGGCAGTCGGGGGATTGGGCGTTCCATCGCCCTTGGGCTGGCGGAGCACGGCGCGGATATCGTGATCGCCGCCCGAAAACCCGATGCCATGGCCGAAGCCGTGGCGGCGGTGCAGGCCATAGGCCGCAAAGCGATTGCGGTGCCCACCAACGTTCGGCGCATAGCCGATCTCAAGGCCTTGGTTGAGCGCACCCAGGACGAATTTGGGCGGCTGGATATCCTGGTCAACAACGCGGGAACCAACCCGGTTTTCGGCCCGGTACAGGAAATCGACGAAGGCGCCTGGGACATGATCATGAACAGCAACGTCAAGGCCCTGCACTTCCTCTCGAATTTCGCTCGGGAACTCATGGTCGAGGGCGGTCGCGGGGGAGCGGTTATTAATATCAGCTCGGTGGGGGGCTACCGGGCATCGGATGTGATCGGGGGCTACTCGGTTTCCAAGGCGGCGGTCATCATGCTCACCCAGGTGCAGGCCAAGACCTGGGGGCAGGATGGCATTCGCGTGAACTGCATCGCCCCGGGACTGATCAAAACCGAGTTCGCCCGGGCGCTCTGGGACAACGAGGAAATCCGCAAATCCTCCGAGTCCGAGGCCTCGCTCAGCCGCATTGGGGAGCCGGACGAAATAGCGGGCGCCGCGGTCTACCTGGCCAGCCCGGCTGCTTCCTTCCTCACGGGCCAGACCCTCGTCATCGACGGGGGGCGCTTGGTCTAGCCGGGCCTGGGAGCGCGATCAGCCCAACACCCCGACTTCGCGCAGGGCCGAGAGTTCGGCTTCGCTCATCTTCAGGTCCTGGTTCAGTACTTCGTCGCTGTGCTCGCCCAGGTAGGGGGCGCGGGTGATCTCTACCGAGCTCTCGGACATGCGCGTGGGAAAACCCAGGAGCGGCACCTCGCCGAGTTCGGGATGTTCCACGTGCTTGACAAAATCGCGCTCGAGCAGGTGAGGGTCGCGGTAGAGGTCGTAGGTGTCGAGCACAGCGGAGCAGGGCACGCTGGCCTCGCCCAGGATGCGCATTACCTCGTACTTGTCGCGCCCGAGGGTCCAGGGCGTGATCTCCGCGAAGAGCTGGGCGCCGTGCTCGGCGCGTTTCTCTCCTGTCACGAACCGTTCGTCGACCACCATGTCCGGGCGGTCGATGGCCAGGCAGAGCTGGTCCCAATGTCGGTCGGTCACGACGATCACGTACGCGAAATCGTTATCCCCGCCTCCCTTGCAGGGGTAGAGGCCGGTGGGTGCGCCGCCCATCAAGTTGCCCATGCGCGGGCAGGCCTGGTTGCCCCAATCGGCACCGAAGGCGATGCGGGTGCGCATGAAATAGGTCATGGCTTCCTGCATGGAAAGCTCGATGCGCTGGCCCTTGCCCGTGCGCAGCCGCTGGATATAGGCGGCCAGGATGGCCATGCCGGCCTGCATGCCCGTGCCCGAGTCGCCGGTGGTGGGGCCGGGGAGCAGGGGCCCGCCGCCGAGTTCGCCGGTGACCGAGAAAGCGCCCGCCGCCGCTTGGGCCACCATGTCATAGGATTTGTAGCTCGAGTAGGGCCCTGTGCTGCCGAAGCCCTTGAGCTGGACATAGATCAGCCCGGGGTGAAGGGCATTGAGGGTTTCGTACTCAAGACCGAAGCGCTCGATGATACCCGGGCCATAGTTTTCGATGAAGATGTCGTAGTGAGGCAGCATGCGGAGCAATACGTCGCGCCCCTCGGGCTTGCGGAGATCCAAGGCCAGGCTGCGCTTGTTGGCGTTCCAGTTGCAGAAATAGGGCGAGTAGTCGCCGCCCACGGCCAGGGAGCGTCCGGGTTCGCCGCTGCCCGGGGGCTCGATCTTGACGACGTCGGCCCCCATCCAGGCCATGGCCTGGGTGCACGAGGGGCCCGCCTCGTATTGGGTCATGTCGAGGATTCGAATTCCGTCGAGTGCAGGCATGGCGTTCTCCTTGGCGAAGCGATCTCCTAGCCTAGCCGCAATTCACGGGTTGGGTGTCGGGTTGGGGGTCTGCAAACGAGGGCGTCTACAAGCGAGGGCGTCTGCAAACGTGGGCGTACAAGCGGGGCGCTACATGCCGAAGCGCGCACGGGCTGCCCGCGGTTGTATACGGTTGCGCGGGGTTGTACAGGGCTCGCGCACTTGTACAGGGCTGCGCGGG
>CAWVXN010000305.1:0-4435 GCA_963933695.1 uncultured Myxococcales bacterium
CTCAGCTTGAAGGCCCCGGTGGGCTGAAGCGATTCGGGTTTCAACAGGAGTTCGCACTCGGCGTCCCGCTCGAAGCGCAGCAACGGCGTTCGGACCACGTAGGGCCGAATCCGTTCCGCCGCCGTGCGGATTCGGTCGAGGCTGAGTTCCTCCAGCATCCCCATGCGGCTCCCCCTTTCGTGGGTGCACGAAAAAGCGACGGCTCGCCGTCAAGCGGCCGAGAACACCCATACCGCCGAGTCCATCACCAAGCCGCCCGAGCTCTTGTAGGGCTCGACGGCCTCGGCAACTGCCGCCCGCAGTCGGTCACGCTGGGCTTCGTCGGCTTCGCGCATGGCGGCGCCGGCCGGGCCCATCTGCATCGAGAATTCCACCAGTTCCGAGTCCGTCATTCCCCGGCCGATGGTCAGCGGCTCCTTCACCGACTCAAACTCGACCTTCTCAAACCCGGCCGCCCCGAGAATTCCCCGGGTTCGCTCGGCATCCGCGAAGGCGAAAGGGCCCGGCGCATGGGGATCCGGGGGGGGCGGCATCTCGATCAACTTGGCCACCGCGGCGCCCGGAACTGCCATCCAAGGGTTCTTTCGGATCTCCTGCCAGCAGACGAAGGTCAAGTGCCCCCCCGGCGCCAGTGCCCCGCGCAAGTTCGCAAAAGCGGCCTGGGGGTCGTCGAAGAACATTACGCCGAAGCGCGAAAAGATTCGGTCGTAGGCCGCTGGGTCCAGGGCCTGGACTTGCACATCGGCCGCCGAAAACTGAAGATTCGTTAACCCCGCGCTGCGCCTTCGGGCTTCGGCCAGCATCGGCTCAGAGAGATCCAGTCCTTCCACCCGGCCCTGGTTGCCCACTCGCTCAGCCAGGTCGATGCTCGTGTGCCCGCATCCGCAACCGACATCAAGAACCCGTTGGCCCGGTTCGATCTGAGCTATTTCCATGGCCGCCCGGCCCAGGGGTTCGATTTGCCCGTTGATGGCGTCGGAGAGCACAACCCACTTCGGCCCGGCCACTTCGTTCCAATACTGAGTTTGCTGAGCGTTCGGCCCCTCGCCCTGCTTTGATGCCTCGACCACTGTCATCGTGCCTCTCTCCTTCCATGCTTTACCAGGGCGCCTAGACTAGCCCGACCAGGCTTTCACCAACAGCGAGCCTCGACAGCCCTCGGCGGGGGCAGCGCCGCCGTCCTTGATCCGCCGAGACCGAGGCAAAACCGGGCAAAGGCCGGGCCGTACGCCGGATCTCCATGCCGAGCCGGTGCCATCGCGCCGGACCTGTCATACCCTCCGCGAAACCGACCCGATTCGCCCCTCCGAGAAAACAGGAAAAGATGGCGCTGCTCGACCCTTTGCTCGACCTGCAGGACCTGGACCTTCAGGCCGACCGGCTTCGGGCCCAGCGCGAATCCCTGCCCGAACGCGATGCCCTCAAGGCCTCCGCAACAGAAATCGCAGCCAACGATCGGCTCCAGGCGTCGACCCAGGACAAACGCGACGGATTCGCACGCAACGAACGCGAGGTCGCCGGAGAGGTCTCCGTCGTGGCGGCCAACGCCCAGGACGTCGAAGGTCGTCTGTACTCCGGTGAAGTCACTGCGCCCAAGGAACTCGAGGCCCTCCAGCAGGAACTGCGCCTGACCCGGTCCAAACAGGAAGCCCTGGAGGAACAAGAACTCGAGATCATGGAAGAGATCGAGGGCCAAGACGGCGAATTGGCACGACTCGGCGGACTCCGCGCCGACGCGGAGAAACGGAGCGAGGAACTGCGGGGGGCCATCCGGGCTGCGGAAAAGAAAATCGATGCCGCCCTTGGCGTTCTCTCGACCCAGCGCTTGGAACCCCTCTCGGCTTTGACCGAGAAATTTGTGGAGACCTACGAAGCACTCCGGGAGAAACCCAAGCTCTCGGGAAAGGCCGCCGTCGCGCTCCGAGATGGCCTCTGCCTAGGCTGCCGAGTCAGCCTGCCCCGAGTCGACCTGAGCCGGATCCTGACCGAGCCCGAGGACGCACTCCTGCAGTGCTCCCACTGCTCGCGCTTGCTGGTGCGCTGAAGCCCGACTTCATGCCCCCGCCTTGGGGCGATCCAGGGCGAGCAAGCATAGGTAGTCCAGAGCCAGGGTAGCGGCGGCCAGGGATGTGATTTCAGCAACATCATCCGGCGGCGAAACCTCGACCACGTCCATCCCCACCCAACCGATGCCCCCAAGACCGCGAAGCACCCGGCGCGCGAAGCCCGTGGAAAGCCCGCCGACAACGGGCGTGCCGGTTCCGGGCGCATACGCCGGGTCCAGGCAGTCGATATCGAAGGTCAGGTAGGCGCGTTTGTCTCCCACCACCTCGCAGATTTTGCGGCTGACCTCTTCGGCCCCGCGTTCCTGAACCCAGTCGGCATCGAGCACCTGGAAGCCGTGGGTCTCGTCGTTGTGGGTGCGGATCCCGACCTGAACCGAGTGGGCAACGTCGATCAAACCCTCGCCCAGAGCGTGATAGAACATGTTGCCGTGGCCGAGTTCGGGTTCATCGCTCCAGGTATCCGAGTGCGCATCGAAATGAACCAGGGCCAGGGGACCATGGTACGCAGCATGGGCTCGTAGGAGCGGGAGGGACACCAGGTGCTCGCCCCCCAAGCTGAGCATCGAAGCCCCGCTGGCAAGCACGGCCCGGGCAAACTTTTCCGTCGACTCCAACATCGAAGCCACGTAGCCCGGCTCGTAGGTGACATCCCCGCCATCCACGACCGCCAGGCGATCGAAAGGGTCAAAGCCCCAGGGCCAGTGCGGGCCCCAGGCCAATTCCGCCGAGGCCGCTCGAATGCCCCGAGGTCCGAAGCGAGCCCCGGGCCGATTGCTGGTGGTGAGATCGCACGGAATCCCGCAAACCACCACGTCCGCCTCGCTAAAATCTCGGCTATAGCGGCGGCGCATAAAACTCAGCGCCCCGGAATAGGGCGATTCGAACCGGGTGCCGTAAACGCCGGAGGCCGTGAAAGCGCCATCGCCCTCGGCCCCCGAAGGTCCCTGCTCAATTGAAGCGCGGGCGCCTCGCGCCTCGCCGTCGCTTTTCTTCACCATTCCCGATGCATCCTCTCAAACGGCCCGGACCTCGAACCGGGCCGGTTCCTGGGAACTCGCTACCCTGGCTTCGCGCACGGAGGGATAGCACGGCGCCATCGGGCTTTCCCCGAGGATCGCCGCCGGCGACCCACTCGAAAGGCGACCCCCTGAACCTCAAAGCGGAAACCCCCGATCGCCCCCTGCACCTCAGCCCTTTCCTCGTGGATGCGCCCAACCTGGCCACTCTCAGCGGCCTGGCCGCTGGCTTCGGTGCTCTGGGCTTGGCCGTCCAGGAGCGTTTCGGTCCGGCTCTTTGCTTGGCCCTTCTCGCGATCCTGATCGATCAACTCGACGGACGCCTGGCCCTCAATCGCCCGGAACGCTCACCGGCGGTGCGGGCCTTTGGTGCCCATCTGGACTGCTACGCGGACTTCGTTTCCAAGGGGGTATTCCCCGCCCTCATGCTCGTGATCCTCGGCGACTTCGCCTGGTGGAATTGGCTCGTCGGCGGGCTGCACCTGGCGGCGATCGCGGTCCGCTATAGCTACGAGTTCGTCCCCTCGGCGCCCCGGCGTGGTCTCTCCCCGGACTACAGCATCCTGGTCTTCGGCCTGCTCTATCTCGCCTCCCCGGGCTGGGGGGATCACTATCCGAGGGCTTTGGCCGCTGCCATGGTCGGTCTAGCCGCTCTCAATCTCGCGCCCTTCAGCGTCCCCAAGTTAAAGGGACTGGGGATGGGCGCCTTCATCGCCTTCGCCCTCGGGTTGATGGCGCTCCTGATCGGACGCCCCTAGGCCCAAAAGAAAGACCGCCAAAAAGGAAACCGACCCCTTCAGGGGTCCAGGCGCGCCTGCAAGGTCTCCAGTTTCGCCAGGGAACGCTTGCGCGCAGGCGTGAGACGAAGGGCTTCGAGTTGAGCCGAGGCCTCGGCCAGGTGCTCACGCGCCTCACCCTCTTTCCCCGAAAGGACCAGCAACTCCGCCAGCTCGAGATTCCAGTTCGGCCCTCCCCCAAGCCCGGCCTCCAGGGTGCGCAGTCGCACAATCGCTGGGCCATAGCGCTGCCGCTGCACCTCGAGAACAATCGCCGGGCGCTGAAGCTGAGGGACCGGGCCGAGTTTCGTTATTCCGGCATCGAGCATTGCCAGGGCGTGGTCGGGACCGGCCCCTTCCAGGTCTTCCAGAATCCGGGCGGCGGAAAGGTAGTGGCCTGGATTGGGATTCGATTCCAGCGCGAAAAGGGCTTCAAAATCCGCCAGTGCGGCGGCGCCATCCCCAGCCTCCCGGGCCGCCCGGGCGCGGTATTCCAATGCCGCACCATCCTGGGGAAAGCGCTCCAGATGCAGCCCGAGGTCCCGCCGCGCCTCGGTGTGACGGCCCATCTTGTACA
>CAWVXN010000306.1:0-4416 GCA_963933695.1 uncultured Myxococcales bacterium
CCTATAACGACGACGCGGTCACCATCAAGAACGTCGAACTGAGCATTGTCCAGAAGGGCTGGGAGAACGGCTGGATCAAGCCTGTGATTCCCCTGCGCCGCACTGGGCGTTCGGTGGCGGTGGTGGGCTCCGGTCCGGCGGGACTCGCTGCGGCCCAGCAACTCTGCCGGGCGGGGCACGGCGTCACGGTTTTCGAAAAAAGTGATCGGGTCGGTGGACTTCTTCGCTACGGGATTCCGGAATTCAAGATGGAGAAGCGCCACATCGACGCGCGGCTCGACCAGATGAAGGCCGAGGGCGTTTCCTTCCAGACCGGAGTTGATGTCGGGGCTGATCTGAGTGTGGCCGAATTGCGCAAGAATTTCGATGCGGTGGTCTTGTGTCTGGGGGCTGAGCACAGCCGGGACCTCCCTGTGGAAGGTCGCGAACTCGACGGCGTTCACTACGCGATGGATTTTCTGCCCCAGCAAAACAAACGCTGCCACGGCGATGAAATCGATTCTGAAGTCTCCATCGATGCCCGGGGAAAGAACGTCATTGTTCTGGGTGGTGGGGATACGGGTTCGGACTGCGTGGGCACCTCGCTCAGGCAGGGGGCGAAGTCGGTGACTTCCATCGAACTCCTCGAACGCCCGCCCGAGGAGCCCTCGGGGACCACGCCCTGGCCCATGTGGCGCATGGTCTACCGGAGTTCTAGCTCTCACGACGAAGGTGGGACCCGGGAATTTGCGCTGATGACCCAGCGGATCAGCGGGAAGGACGGAAGAGTCCAGAAGATCCATGGGATTCAGGTGGGCTTCGGCGAACCCGATGAAACAGGTCGGTCAAAGATGGAAGAGGTCCCGGGTAGTGAGTTCGAAATGGACGCGGATCTGGTGCTTCTGGCGATGGGGTTTGTAGGGCCGGTACACGCGGGCCTACTCGACGATCTCGGTCTGGAATACGATGAGCGGGGAAACGTTGCGGCCAACACGACCGATTACGGGACTAGCCAGGCGGGCATATTTGCCGCAGGAGACTGCCGTCGAGGCCAGTCCCTAGTGGTCTGGGCGCTCTCCGAGGGCCGAGAGGCGGCTCGGGCCGTGGATATCTACCTGATGGGCGAGTCACGTCTTCAGGCCCGCAATGCCGAGGGCAACGCGCCGGCCTGAATTTTTGGCCGCTGAGGGGCTCGAGAGTCCGCCCCGGGCGCCTTGGGTGCGAGGCCTCGGTTGGCACAATGCCTTTGGCTCTGGGCTGACACCTCGTCGCCGACGCTTGGGCCGCACTGGGGCGAATTTTCTCGGAAACGGGTCGGGGCAGGGAAAAGATCCACAGTCGAGGAAAACTGGGCGCCCAGCCCAACCGGTTCGTGGTAACTTAGGGCGGTCTTTTGTCTTGGAGGGCGCATGGCGTCAGGAGCTTCTCGACCCAAAGTCGAGAACCGAAAGAGGAAGCCGGCCGTCGCCGAAGATCCGAGACCAGAACTCGTGGATGCGACGCATTACGATTTCGGGAGACTCGAAGTTGTCGTGACCGAGTTGGTCGAACGCCAACGCCTGCTTCAAGGTGAAAATGCCGAACTGCGCGAGCAACTCCAAGCTCGGGACGAGCACACGCGTGCATTGGAATCCGAAGTTGAAAATTTGCAGAAAAGGCGGAGCCGAACCCATCAGCGCTTGGACGGCGTGATCGAGGAATTGAGCCGACTTGAGGCTGCGGTGGGCAATGTCTCGTCTTCGGACGGCACAAAGCCAGCCTCCCCCAGTGGCACTCGCGGAAAGAAGGGGCGTTCGGGTCACTAGCTTTATTCAACTCATGCATGGAGTTCAGTAATGAGCAGTAATTCGGTGGGTGTCGAGCTCCAGGGACGCGAATACCAGATCCGCAGCGATGCGGATGCTGAATCGCTCCAGAGGGTCGCCGGGTATGTCGACAAGGCGATGAACCAGATTCGGGAAGTTACGAACACCGTCGACACACTCGACGTTGCGCTTCTGACGGCACTCAACCTTGCGAGGGAGGTCATTGCCTCTCGGGAGAGTTCCAGCGAAGGCGGAGAGGTCACCCCTGAAGGGGACTCCCCGCGCCTGAGAGCCTTGATCGAACTCGTCGAGTCGGTGGAGGCAAGGGCTGAAAATCGATCGGCCGAAGGGCCGGGCGTCCCGCGAAGCGGCGTGAGCGAGACTCCGCTGCTCACGCTTCCGACGGGCGATGAGCTCGAGGCTATCCGCGGGGATTTGTTGGCTCCCCTGGGTTCGTCCCCCTCTGCGGGGAATGTCGATTCCGGCGAAGGTGGACAGGGCTAGGCGGGGCGTCGGCTTAGCGTGGAGAGCCCGATGACGCGCCCGCCCACGGATTGCCCCGAGCCCATCCGGGCCAGCAAGATCGCCATGCGTGAATCGATGGCCCGGCATCGGGCTGCGGTTGAGCTCCACGAGGCCTCCCAGGCGGGATCCGCCATGGCGGAAAACCTTCTGGCTCACCCGGAGTGGCTCCGAGGCCAGCGTGTCGGGCTCTTCGCGGGGCTTCCCGACGAACCCGATACCCGTCCGATTCTCACTGCGATCCAACGTGCGGGAAAAGATGTCTTTTTTCCGCGCTGTAGGGACGATGGTGGGCTGGAGATGGCCCGGGTCGACGGCTGGTCCGATCTTTTGCCCAGTCGATTCGGAATTCTTGAACCGCCTCCCCATGCGGCCTTTCTCGATCTCTGTGAGCTCGATCTCGTGCTCTTACCCGGTGTCGCCTTTGACCGTTTTGGGGGGAGATTGGGCCGGGGAGGGGGCTTCTACGATCGAGGGCTGGCTCGGGCGGAGATACTCACAGGCCCCCGGCGCTTGGGCGTGGGTTTTGCCTTCCAGGTGGTCGAGCGTGTCCCGTGCGAGGCATTCGATCAACCCGTTCACGGCATCCTGACCGAGCAGGGCCTGATCCCGGCAAAGAATGTGGGCTGAAAGTTTTGGGCATTGCGCACTGCCTTCCGGGCGGCGACAGTGCGTCGTCCAGAGGCTCCCCGGGGAGCCTTATGTCAGGGGGAAGGTCGAAGATGGCACAGGGCCCGAGTACCGCAGACCTGGATCGACAACTCGCGGTGATGCGCGAAGGCAGCGTCGAGATGTATGGCGAGGCGGAACTGCGCGAGACGTTGGCCACGCGCCTGAGCCAGGGCCGGCCACTCCGGGTCAAGCTGGGAATGGACCCTTCGTCGCCCGACCTCCATCTGGGCCATACCGTGGTCCTGATGAAGTTGAAGCGGTTCATGGAACTGGGGCACACGGCGATCTTCCTGGTGGGCGACTTCACCGCGAGAATCGGCGATCCGTCGGGGAAGAAAAAAACTCGGCCAGCTCTCGATGAGGATCAGGTGCGTGCGAATGCGGCCACCTATGTCGAGCAGGTCGCTCAAATTCTCGATGTCGAAAAGATCGAGGTTCGCTTCAACGATGAGTGGATGAGCACGCTCTCATCCGGAGATATCGTGCGCCTGTGCTCGAAGTACACCGTGGCCCGGCTCCTTGAGCGAGACGATTTCGCTAAACGGTTTTCGGCAGGAATTCCGATCTTTGCACACGAGTTCCTCTATCCCTTCGTCCAAGCCTACGACTCGGTGGCCCTCGAGGCCGACGTTGAACTCGGCGGGAGCGATCAGACTTTCAACCTCTTGATGGGGCGTGAAATCCAGCGAGACTACGGGCAGGCTCCCCAGGCTGTTATTACGCATCCGCTTCTCGTGGGGACCGACGGCAGCGAGAAAATGTCCAAGAGCCTCGGCAACAGCATCGGGGTCAGAGACGCCCCCGAGGAGATGTATGGCAAGGTGATGAGTATTCCGGACTCCGTGATGCCGAATTATTTCGAAGTCCTTTCAGCGGGGGAGTGGGCGGCGGATGAGCCCGCCTTCACAGCCTTTAGCGGCGGCGAGGGAGACCCCATGGCTCTCAAGCACAGGCTGGCTTTCCTCATCGTGGACCGCTTGCACGGGGCTGAGGCGGCCGAGGCCGGGGCAGCCCACTTTCGACGAGTGGTGCAGGGAAAAGGAGTTCCCGAGGGGATTCCCGAGCGGGAATTGACTCTGGAGGGTGAGGCCACCATGGGCCTACTCGACGTCTTGGCGCGGCTGGAACTCGTGGCGAGTCGGAGCGAGGGCCGGCGCCTGATCCAACAGGGGGCGGTCCACCTAAATGGTGACCGAGCCACGGACGCCAACCAGCCCCTGGAGCCGGGCAACTACTTGATCCGTGTGGGGAAGCGCCGATACCTCAATTTGAGACTCGAAAATAGGCCCTAAAGGGATTTAAGGTACCTATGATAACTCCAGGATTGAACGACTCGAGGAAGACAAAAGCTCCGCTTCGGCTCCAGTATGGGGAGACAGCACAAAGCCCCTCGGGGCTAACGAGAAAGCTTCTCTAACGGGAAAACAAGCACTTGACG
>CAWVXN010000307.1:0-4413 GCA_963933695.1 uncultured Myxococcales bacterium
GGTGGCGAGTCGCGCAGAAGGCTTTCCGCCATCCAAGGCACACGCCGCCTCCCAGGTGAGCATGCGTGCTCCATCGATCTCGATGGCCATGTCGGCGATCTTGAATGCGATGGCCTGGCGAGTCGCGATGGGAGAGCCAAAAGTTTCGCGTTCCTTCGCGTAGTCCCGGGACACCTCCAGGGCTGCGCGGCTCATGCCCACCGCGCATGCGGCCAGTCCGACGCGTCCCCGGTCGATGAGTTCACTCACGCCCGGTGCGGTATCCCCACCGAGACGTGCACTGGCGGGTACTTGAACCCCTGAAAATGTGAGCTCGGCCATGGGCAGGGCGTGGGTGCCCAGATTCTTCTCCAGCTCAGCAGTCAGACCGTCGGCGTCTCGAGGGACGAGAAAGCCCTGGGTAGAGCCCTCGCTTTCGGCAAATACGAGCACTTCATTTCCGCCCTCGATCCAGGGGACCTGGCATTTGATGCCTTCGATCCGGAACCCATTGCCCTCGGGTTTTGCGGTGGTCTGGGGTCGGTGGACGTCGGAATCAAAACGGGGTTCCACCGCGGCGAGAGCTCCGGGGACGAACTTGGGACCGGTGAGGGTAGGCAGGATACGTGCGCGTTGTTCCTCGGTTCCGAAGCGCGCGACGGGGGTGGCCAGTAGGGATGGGGACAGGATGCCAAGAGCGGAGGAGAGATCTCCCCAGGCCAACTCCTCGGCGATCAAGCAGCCGAGCATTGCGCTGGGTTCTCCGCCTCCTCCGTATTCTTCGGGGATTCCGTTGGCGACGAGGCCAAGCTCGTGTGCACCGTTCAAGGCCGCCTGGGAGAGCGAGCCGCTCTCGTCCGACTCCCGGGCAATGGGCCTTATTTCGTTCTCGGCGAACTGGTGCACGGTTTCGACAATGAGGGCCTGTTCTTCAGTCGGTTCGAAATCGATCATGCTAGATACGCTCCAAAATAGTGGCAGTTCCCATGCCGCCGCCAATGCACATGGTGACCAGTCCTGTGGTCTTGCCGCGTCGTTCAAGTTCGTCGAGGACCGTCCCGATTAGCATGGCGCCCGTGGCGCCCAGGGGATGGCCCAGAGCGATGGCGCCGCCGTTGACGTTGACTTTGTCGTGGTCCATGCCGATGTCCCGCATGGTCTTGAGGGGCACGGTGGCAAAGGCTTCGTTGATCTCGATCAGGTCGATGTCGCCGATCTCCATTCCCGCCTTGGCGAGGCACCGGGCGGTGGCCGGCGTCGGCGCGGTGAGCATAATGATGGGCTCGGCGGCTGCGGTGGCGGTCTGCAAAATTCTGGCCCGGGGCTTGAGGCCGTGTGCCTTGGCGTATTCCGGGGAGGCGATCAGGATGGCGCTGGCTCCGTCCACGATGCCCGAAGAATTGGCCGCTGTGTGGAGGTGGTTGATCGAATCAACTTCCGAGTAACGGGAGAGGGCCTTGGCGTCCATGGAAAGCGAGGCGCCCTTGTTTACGTAGCTCCCCATGGCCTCGAACGAGGACGGAAGTTTGCCCAGGCTTTCGACGGTTCCGCCGGGCCGGGGATGCTCATCCACAGCCAGGGTTTCGTGGCCGTCGTTGTCCTTGATGGGAACGAGGCTGGAGTCGAAGCGTCCTTCCTTCTGGGCGACGGCACAGCGCCGCTGGCTTTCCGCCGCGTAGGCGTCGAGTTCTTCGCGACTAAAGCCTTCGAGGGTGGCGATCAGGTCTGCCGAGATGCCTTGGGGCACCATGGGGTGAAGCGCATTCAGGTGGCTGTTGTGGCCGTACATGCCCGACTTGTCCGCGCCCATGGGAACCCGGGACATGGATTCCACGCCGCCCCCGACGACCAGGTCCTGTTGGCCCGCCATGACCCCCATGGCGGCAAAGTTGACGGCCTGCTGCCCCGAGCCGCAGAAACGGTTGAGGGTGACCCCGGTGGCGCCCGCTTCGGGCCAGCCCGCGTCCAGCACCGACATGCGCGCAATGCAGGCGCCTTGTTCGCCCACGCTTGAGACGCAGCCCGCGACGACGTCCTCGACGTCGCCCGGGTCGAAGCTCGTTCGCGACTCAAGGGCGTTGAGGCACTGGGCGAGCAGTCGTTGGGGATGGATTCCGGACAGGCTACCTGTGTCTTTTTTGCCCCTTCCTCGGGGGGTCCGAACGGCGTCGATGATCCAGGCTTCTGGCATTGAGGTCTTCCTTCTGGTTCGCGTGGGTGGTTGGCAAGGGTGGTTGGCGTGAGTGCGTGGGTGGTTGGCGTGAGTGCGTGGGTGGTTGGCGTGAGCGGATGGCAAGGGTGAGGGGCGGTTGGCAAGGGTGGTTCGTGTGGGTTGGGCCGAGGGGGCATTGGGATTCGACCGAATGCGTGGTCGTGGGGGCTGGATGTTCTCCTTGCGAGCCCGGCAAGGGCCCCGTCTCGGGTCTGGGTCGGGCCGCATTCTACCAAGATGGCCCCGGCGCCGCATTTCCTGTCTGGCCGGACGCCCGGAGCAGCGCGGGTTCCTCGTCGCTGCTGAAACGGCAGGGGTCCGGGAGGGGAGTCGGGAACCGCGGGGAGTCATGCAACCATTGGATGCGTTGGAGCCGGGCTACTCGCGTCCCAAAATGCGCCCTGCGTATGCTTGACGCGGCCAGCCGGTCGGTGTAATCAAGCCTGCGCCGTCGCAGGGCTTTTCGGATTTTTCCGAGTTGCGTCGGATTCGATTCAATAGCGCGGTCAACGACTTCGAAGGCGCAGGACCCGGGGCCAAGCCCACCGGGTCGGAATTTCGCGCCGAGTCTCCTTCTCAGTCGGGTGATCGCGAGTGAGCGTCTGCCAACGGACGAATTGCCAGCCTTGAGCGGGGCAACCGGACGGGGCCGACTTGCAGGGACAACCCATCCGCGCATGAGCCTGATTCGAAAAAGCACCCTCAGAGTACGGCCGTCTTCCGGTCTTTTCTCCCTTGTTTTCGCACGGTTGAATGCGCTGGCATTCGCCCGGGTCGCCCCATTGGGTTGGCTTCTGAGAGTCGCCGGGGTGATAGCGCTCGGCTTGGGGCTCGGCATGGCGCTCGGAATCGCGCTCCCCTTGATGGCGGCCCCGGCATGGGCATCCGATGACGGGGATTCAGAGGGCGGGCAGGCCGAAGAGTCCCAGGCACCGACACTCACGGGTGAATTGTTTGTGGCGGGCAGTGTCTGCGAGGCCCACGAGCTGCGCGCGCTGGCGGCGGAAAAACCCTCTATGACAATTGAGATTCCCCCGGAGTTCGCCGGTCAGTGGCCCTCCCGGAGCGCTTGCGAGAGCGCGCGTCTGGCGTGGGACCCCGAGGCCCCGGGACCGATCCAGCCGATTCCCTTCAGCCACAAACACCACGCCGGCGAGTTCGGGATCGACTGCCAGTACTGCCACTCGGGGACCGATCGTTCCCCGGCGGCGGGCGTCCCCTCGGTGGAGTTGTGCATGGGCTGCCATGCCCAGTTCCCTGCGGCGTATGACGAAATTGAGGGAATTCGGATTCTGAAGAAGCACTGGGAAGAGAAGAAGCCCATCGAGTGGATTCAAATTCACCGCCTGCCCGAGCATGTTCAGTTTCGACACAATCGGCATATCCAGGCGGGAGTGGAGTGTCAGACGTGCCATGGCCCGGTGGAGAAGCTCGACAAACTCTACCTCGTGCCCGACGAACACTGGAAATATGGCGTGCCGGTCCAGAAAATGGAAATGGGCTGGTGCCTCAATTGCCACAACGACAACGACAACCAAGCGTCCGTCGATTGTACGCGGTGCCACTATTGAATTGAAGTTCCAGAGGGTCCAACGGCCCTTATTGTCTCTTCATAACGCGAAAACACTCTTTCTTTATATAACGCGACAGCGCGGGTTGCTTGCTGAGAGTCTCCAGGGCATAGGCATTCGCGAATCCACAGCGGTTCAACGATTCAACGATTCAGTGACAGTCTGCTTCGACCTGCTTCGACAAGATCTTAAACGGGTCTGACTGCCGAACGGAAGACAAGAAATGGAAACCAGGCAATAGAAATGTCCGAACTCGATCGTCGTGATTTCCTAAAATTGGTGGGTGTTGGCGCGGGCGCGGCTGCGACCGCCTGTGCCGAACCGGTGGAAAAACTGGTCCCCTACGTGGAGCAGCCCGAGTCCGTTACGCCGGGCATCGCGGTCTGGTACGCCTCGACGTGCACCGAGTGCCCCGCCGCCTGCGGTCTTCATGTGCGGACCCGGGAGGGACGTCCCATCAAGCTTGAAGGGAATCCCGATCACCCGATCAACCAGGGCAAGCTCTGTGGTCGGGGCCAAGCCAGCCTGGGGCGAACCTATCTTCCTGACCGATATCCCCAGCCTATGGTGCGCGGTGCCGGGGGCTCCCTTGAGCCTTCGACCTGGGACGATGCGATGGCCCAGTTGGCGGCGAAACTGGATTCGGCCCGG
>CAWVXN010000308.1:0-4404 GCA_963933695.1 uncultured Myxococcales bacterium
CATGTCTCCCCCCCCCGGCGTGGTCGAACCACCGACGGGCATTCTCAAAGACACTTTCCTCCACTTCAATACCCGCCATACGAGCGCTGTGCAGAGCCATGTATTGCCAACCCGTGACCGAGGTGTCGGCACCACTGGGACTTGGATTGTAGCGCCAACCACCCTTGGCCGGATCTTGAGCGGCGATGATTAGTTCGATTGCTTTCTCCGCAGGTTCTTTTAATGCAGGATCCTTACTGAGCCCATAGGCTTCACAGAGAGCGATGGCGGCAATACCGTGACAGTACATGCGACCACCTCCCCGCAGGTCACCGTTCTCCTTCTGCTGGGCAACTAGCCATTTGATGGCTTTCTGGACAGTACCTTGGAACTTACCGGGAGTTTTGTGACTGACGCCCCAACCGTAATAGCAAAGCAAAGCGAAACCGGCGCCTGCCGTATCGAAATTGCCATTGCCGCCATGTTTCTTAATATCCCAACGCCCATCGGGTTCTTGGTTCCGAGAAAGCCACAGAAGAGCGAGTCCGATGGCACGCTCGGTAGCGTCCGAACCGCCGAGTTGCTCAATGACTTCGAGTGAAGGTTTGTCGCGCTGCTTACGAAGCAAATTGGTAAGAGCCGTCGGGTCCAGAGTATCTTTAGGGGTCTGCAATTCTCCGGGAAGTAGTGGATCCGTATCGGAATCAGTCCCCGGAAGATTAAGGCTCATGGAAGCGATGGTACCCTTGCCGTCGAATTCAGGCAGGTTCCCCTTCGCCTCAAGACCTGTGTGAGCGACTACTACGTCGCCTCCCGTGTCACTGGTTTGCGCAGCGGCGTCTCCGGGTTCGATTTTGTCGACTTCCGTCGTGGTTTCGGCTGCGTTATTGGCAATTTCGGCGCTTTCTTCGGACTTCTTGGTCTCCACTTGCGGAACGGCCTCCGTGGGACGAAAGACGTCGGCGAGAGGATTTGCCCTTTCCTCTGCCTTTTGTATTTCCCCGGGAGTACTTTCCTCAAGCTCGGGAATTTCAAGTTCGGGTAGGAAAGTTTCGGGTAACGCAGTAAGCAGAGGTGAGATTTTCTCTGGATTAGTAACTGGTTCTTCCGCTGTTTCAGTATTTGCCTTGGACGGACGGATATCACTCACCAGTGAAGTCTTGCTGGTGCTTGTAACTATCGGACTCGTCTTGGTGTACTCCTGAGCTTCGAGTACAGGGATTTTAAAGTCACTTTCCAAACGGTCAGTTATCAATGCGATGGGTGTTTCAGAAACCTGAGCCTCCTCGGGGGTGCTCTCAAGAGCGAGTTCCTCTTGGGCCAAGGCATCAATGCTTATCGCTATTTCGGGCGACTGTGGTTCACCGCCCGCCGAAAACTCTTTAGTGATCAACCAGATCATCATGAGAAAGAGAACGATCAAGTGGAGAGCAACCGAACCTGCCAAACACTTGTGATATAGATTCGTAATGTCTTTCCAGTGCTCCAGAAGGTAGATAAGAGCAGCGAGAGCAGCGAGAGCGAGCAGGACCCACCAGATGATGTTGCCGAGCAGTTCCATGAACTGATCCCAACGAGAGAGGTCGGTGTACTCGAACACCTCTCGGGTCGTCGAACGGTACAGAAGGTAACTATCCCCGGTTTCCTCACCGGAATCCGCTTCCGTTTCGAAATTCGAACTGAACAAAAGATCGAAACCCTCCATACGTACCGCAGGATCCGTGGCATCGCCCTTATTGAAGTACAGATCAAGTTTTTCGGGGGGTGATTCCTTACCCCCTGCGACACGACTTATGTAGAGTCCAAAGCCAGTGTCATCATCGCGCTCACGATCCGAAGCGAGGAAAATATGATCTCCACGCTTTGTCAGCGCGGCTTGAACGTCGTCCGCCTCCGAATTAAGGTGGCTCACCGGTTCCGCAGGAGAAAACCGAGGCATCAAACTCGACGATTCTTGTTCAGAGGTCGAAGAATTACGATCGGTCGTTTCGGGAATGATTTCGGCGACCAGAATATCATCGCTCTTTCCGGCGCGATCTGAAGAAAAGAATAGACGCCGACCATCAGCTGCCGGTGCGGGACCGAGTTCGTCATTCGCCGTATTGACGCCTTCACCAAGGGACTCGGCGGCACTCCAGCCCTCAGCATTTTGGTGAGCAACGTAAAGGTCGTACCCACCTTTTCCGCCCTCGCGGTCCGAGGCGAAATAGAGGTACTCGCCGTCACGAGAAAAAGCGGGCCCACGATCATTGAAGGAACTATTGAGGGCAGTGAGCGCCTCGGGTCGGGACCACACCCGTCCATTCCAACGTGAAAAATACATGTCGCTACCGGTTTCGTTATTGTCCCGCCGCACCAGAACCATGGTGGTGCCATTGGGAGAGAAGGTCGCCTCCAGTCGTCCCCCTCTCTGATTAATGGCGTCCACTCCATCGGGATCGAGGGAATCCACCTCTTCGGTAAAGACGTTCTGTACGGGATCCTCCCAGAGAACGAACCGAGCTTTGTCTTCATCCACCCCGACCGAGGTATTTCCCTCGTCGGTGTAGTATACCCAGACGTTTTGTCGCAAATTGTCCCAGACGAACCAAGATATCACGACAAAGGACACCAGCGCCACCACCGCAAGAAGAATGCCCCCGATTCGGCGCTTATTAAAGACTGGTTCTTGATTGTTCGAGTCCATTGACGTCAAATATCAACCGGCGGGTGGCTGCACGACTGCATCGGGCTCATCCAGCGGGGGCGATGGCTTCCTGAATGCGCGTAGGGAGAGATAAACGAGAAGACCGCCGGACAGGACGAAAGCAATCAACCAACCCGCATTGCTGCCGAACCATGCCGAGGTAGGCATTTTTGAATAATTGTAGCGACGAAGCACTCGCTTGCTCTTTGCATGGTAAAGCCCAAACTCACTACCTGCTCGATCGGAATTGAACAACAGGTGAAAGCCGGCCATACGTGTGGCGGGATGACTTTCATTGAACTTGCCGTTGATTTCCTCACCGAGATTCGAAGGTGGCTTGGGAGTGTTCCGAATCAGTCTGGAACGGTAAATATCCGATCCACCGAACCCTCCCTCGCGATTCGAAGCGAAATATAGGAAATCGCCATGGTCTGTTATTACCGGGGCGCTGTCGTTGTTCGGGGAGCTGAGAACCGGCAGGTGCTTGGCATGGCGAAAAATCGGCGTCGCAGGCAAAGCATCCCCCTCAATGACGTTCAGGCTCGGCCCGGCTGGATCAGGCTCGAACCCAAGCCCGTATAGCGGCGTGTAGCGGTAATGCGCCTCGAGGCAGAGTGTCACCAGCGAGGTGACGATCACTTTGCCCATTGCCCCGGCGTGTGGTCCGCCAAGCTGCCAAGATCCGTCCTGAGCCTGGGCCTCGAGATACTCTGTCTGCATCTTCTTAATCCATTTCCGCCAAACTGGGCCCTGATGCTGGTAGGCGGCTAGAGTGCCGTAGTACGCGTAATAGATGTCGGCCAGATTAAATCCGGCTCCATCGAGTATAAGGGCGGATTCAAAGGCCTTGGCCGCGTTGGCCGAGGAGCGGGTGAGCTGAGCGCAGAAGAAGCCGACCGCGTTCATTGCGTGTTTGCCCGAGTTTCCCTTGCCAGGAGAATCGGTGTAACCGTAGGAACCCCCGTCCTTGCCGCCACCGACAATCTGGAGAAAGCCCCTCACCCCTTCCCAAGTTTTTTTCGGGATGGGGATACCTGACATTTCACCACTGGCCAGAGCCATGACCATCCAGCCGCCAACCGACAAGTCACCCCGGTCTCCGGGCTTGTATCGCCAACCACCCTCCTCGTGCTGAGAATCGACGATAAAATCGATGACACCTTGCGCCGTTGGTCGTAAGTCCGGGTCTTTTGTTACGCCATAGGCTTCGACCAGCGCAAGGGCTGCTATGCCATGATCATACATGTTGCCCTTCCCGCGCATGTCGCCGATACCGACCTCCTGAGCCTTGAGCCAGTCGAGACCACGCCTGACGTTGTCTTGATACTTGCATTGCTCGTCATGACGTTCTCCCCGTCCATAGAAGGCAAGAAGACTGAAGGCGGTAGCGGCAACGTCATGTCCGGCTTGCCCTCCACTCTTCTTGATGTCCCATCGACCGTCCTCCTCCTGCTGGGAGGCAATATAGGCCAGCGACTTGTCTACAGCTGTTTCGGTTTCACTCGAGCCACCGAGTTTGTTCATCACATCGGCATCCTTGAGCGCACCTTCTCGAAGAGAGTAGAGCATGCTGAGCTGGCGCTCGACGATCAGTCCGGAGAGCTTGTCGCTGGCGACGTCTGCGGAATAAAGGTCAAAATCAACCTTGCGGTCAGCTACGTCCGCAAGCTGCTCGGCTTCCGCTGCCTTGACCGCTTCCTTTTCGGTGATGTCTGTAGCTTGATGCGGACGGTTCGAGG
>CAWVXN010000309.1:0-4403 GCA_963933695.1 uncultured Myxococcales bacterium
GGAGCGGCGAGTCGCGTGACAGCTGCCGGCAGTTTCGAGCAGCAGTTGTTCCGGTTCGAAGAATTTTCGACCCGGTCTCTGGACCAGAGCGGCGGGGCCAAAGTCCCGACGAAAGATCTGCCCGGCCCCGAGTCGGCCTATGACTTTCCGAACGGAGGAAAACTCGACGACTTTTTGTCGAGACCCTTGTATCCCTTCCCTCTAAGGGATGCGAACGAAGCCAGGCCGAACCCCTGGCAGAGTGTCATCGAAGCGACCCATACCGGGACATTGAGCCCGATCACGGGCAAGACGCTTGCGAGCTTCGCCGACGGGCGCCCGCCGGGCGTTTTCTTCGGTCATCAGCGCTGGGCCGAATTCTTCCCTCAAGTTTACGTCGAAACCGTTGTGACTGGATCCCGAGTCAATACTGGACTGCGGGATGCCGACCAGAGCCATCTTTTTTCCTTTGGAGAGTTTGGTCCGGGGCCAGACAATATGTCCGGTACCGACGATGATGGCCTCTACCACACTGTCTATAAATACTCGGGGCCCGTTCACCCGTCCTCTCCTCTTGCCGGATCGGCGGACCCGGTAACGGGTCAAGTCGATATTGATATTAGGGGAACCACCGAGGGCATTCCGATTGCGCTTCATCCCAATCTTCCGGTTCAGGATGCTCAGTCGGTCTGGACCTTTGATGGCACCCTTCCGCCGAAACTCTTAATGGCGCGATTGGGCAAGCCGATCCTGTTCCGAAACCACAATGGACTTCCCATTAAGTTCGAGGCGAACCGAGGTTTCGGCAATCATTTCATCACGACCCATGAGCACAATGGGCACAACCCTGCGGAGAGCGACGGCTTTGCGCAAGCGTATTTTTTGCCGGGTCAGTATTTCGACTATCACTGGCCCATGGTCCTTGCGGGACACGATTCGATCAATACCGATCGCTCGGACAACCGGGCATCTATCGCCTGTGATCCCGGCGAAAAGGTGACGGTGTCGGTCCCTGGTACCGGAGGCACGATAAAGCAAAAGCTCAACTCCTTCGGCCTCGTTCAGGAGACGTGCCCACCCGAAGGCCGTGTCAATATTTCAGGCGACTCACGCGAAACCATGAGCACCCACTGGTTTCATGACCACATGCTCGATTACACCGCTCAGAATGTCTACAAGGGCAATGCGGCGATGATGAATTACTACAGCGGATTGGACCGGGGAAACGAGTGCTGGAATGATGGAGTGAACCTTAGGCTTCCCAGTGGTTGCGGAGAGAAATACGGTCTCCCCAAGAACGATTATGGAGCTGCCCAGCAATCTAAGCGCAGTTGGGGCGTGCGCGATTACGACGTTCAGCTTTCCATAGCGAGTAAGGCATGGGGCCAGGACAACACCGGCTATGAGGGCGGCAATATTGTCACGGGCAAGGGCCCACTGGGGGAAGACCTTGTCGATGACCAACTGTGGTTCGCCACGTTCAATTCAGACGGATTCGTGGGTGACCACCTTACTGTGAATTGGCTGTATAAGCCCTACTTCAATGTCCGCGCACGTAGGTATCGATTTAGGATCCTGAATTCGGACGTATCCCGCTTTATGCGGCTGGCCCTGGTGGTTGCGCGTGAGCCTGGAAAAGGTGAATTCAAGGGAGAGGATTTCAGTGTTTCCTACGACCGCGTTCCGTTTCATATGATCGCGAATGATGGAAATGTCATGGAGCACGCGGTTCCCTTCGACGGGTCAATGGATCTGGATGGTGACGGCGATAAAGACGATCACCATGGGGTCCTGCCGACGCTCTCCATCGCTGAGCGCTACGACATTGTCGTTGACTTCAGCGAGTTTGATCCCGGCGACCGGATCTATATGGTGAATCTTCTGGAGCACACAGACGGTCGGGGCCCAGAGCGTGAAATAAGCCTAGAAGACATACTTGGCGGGACGAGTGACTCCTGCGACTCGGCAGTCGGGAAATTTTTTGAAATCCGGGTTAACGAGTACTCGTCCAAGGATCTCAGCCTGGATCCCCATGACTATGTCCCGGGAAAGAAGGTAATGATCCCGCTTCCTGCTGTGACCGAGGAGGAAATAAGATCTGCGGTCAATCATACCTTTCGCTTTGGTTCGGGCGGACTCACAGATTCGAGGCCGCGTGGGATTTCTTCGGATTATTACCCGGCTCCGCATGACAACGGCTATATCGAAGCGCCTGACGGAAGCGGCCTTGGCGTGGAACTGCCGAACATTCTCCGGCATCAGCCCACTCAGGCGAACGGGCTCGCTGAGCTTGTCGAATCCTGCCATGGCTACGATCTGGAAGAGACAGATGAACACATGCTTGATATCGGTCTCGACTTCAGTGGTTATATGAATGATGTCCCGAACTTTTCGATTGGTGAGAAAGAGTCCGCAATCCTGGAATTTCACCCGGATAGGATTTGGGGCATCGGTTCGGACGGGGGCCTTCCCTATGCCGCCGATCTGCACCGCGTCGCAGCCGCCCCTGTCATGGGCGGGCTCGAAGTATGGCATCTCGAAAATGACAGTTCGATGTGGAGCCACAATATCCATATCCATTTTGAGGAAGGGCGAATTCTCAGGCGTGACGGAAAGGCCCCTCCCGAGTGGGAGAAATGGGCCCGAAAGGACGTCTACCGACTGGGAAACATGGACGACAGCGGTTCAAGCCTCGATATTGTCTTGAGGTTCCGAGAGTTTGCCGGGACGTATATGTCTCATTGTCACAATTCGGTTCACGAAGATCACGCGATGCTGATGCGTTTCGATGTCGAAAATCCGGGTCAGCTGCAAAACTTTTTGACTCCGGAGCCCCAATGGAATGGGACGAGTTATTCCGAGAGCCATGAAGAAGACCACGCGAGTCAGCGCTCCGATGCCCAGGGAGACACCCTCGGAAAGCGAAGCTTCGAGCAGGAAGATATCGCCGGGATGCTTTGCCCAGAAGGGGCGACGGAAGGCTGCCCGGGAGAAGCCGACGGGGATTCATTGGAGGAGGATTCGGCGAATCTTTGTGACGTCGATCAAAATGGGCAGGTCGATGCTCGGGATTTACTGACTCTTTTTCGGAACCCCCAATCGGTCGGAACAGGATCCGGCGCTATCCAGTGGTCGAGCTGTCTTTCCAAGTGTACGTACCGCGGTTGTTCGATTGGCGAGACAAAGGGCGGGAAGTGTGGCCTGCTGGGGTTGGAGGTCTTCTTCGTCCTTCTGCCCCTCAAACTACGACGGAAGCGAAGCCAGAGCAGGAGTTAGTGTCTGCACTGGCCTCCCAGGGGATCGGTCGATGTTCGAGAGATTTCAGATTCGTTTGCCGGCAGCGCGATCCGGGTTTCGTTTCCTGACTGCCTGTGCCTCGGTTTTGCTCTTCCTTTCGACCCTGATCGGGGCGGAAGCGAATGCAGACGCGCGCGCCCCTCACCGGCGGTTTCCTGAAATCGAGTTGACCACGCACGAGGGAAAGCGGGTCCGATTCTACGAGGACCTGATCCAGGACAAGGTCGTTTCGATCAATTTCATTTTCACGAGTTGCCCGGATTCCTGTCCTGCAGAAACGGCCAAGCTCAAGGAAGTGTACGAACGCCTAGGGGATCGAGTCGGTCGCGATATTTTCATGTACTCCATCAGTATCGACCCGGAACACGATACGCCCGAGGCCCTGAAGAAGTTCGCCGAGAAATTCCAGACCGGCCCGGGTTGGCTTTTCCTCAGGGCCGAGGAAGAGGATGTCAGGCGACTGGAAGAGCGCTTTGGGCTCGACCTCGATGCGGACGAGTACGACGACCCGAAGGATCACAATATCAGCCTTGTGCTGGGCAACGAGCGCACGGGGCAGTGGATAAAGCGATCGCCCTTTGACAATCCGGGCGCCCTGGCGCGGATTCTGGGTTACCGGCTCTTCGATGGAATGGTGGCTCAAAACGGCGTCAAGAGTTATTCGGAAGTCCCCGAAGCACCTCAGCTTTCAGCGGGTGCGTTTCTGTTTCGAACCCGCTGTGAGTCATGCCATACCCTCGGCGGCGGCGAGGGGTTGGGCCCGGATTTGGCCGGCGTAACGGCCCGGCGCGAGCGCAGTTGGCTGGCTCGCTGGATTAGCGAACCCGACAAGATGATCGAGGAGGGCGACCCCGAGGCATTGGCGCTCTACGTCCAATACCGAGAACTGGCCATGCCCAACCTTCGCCTGGAAGACACCGAGGTGAACGCGTTGCTCGAGTTCCTGGTGGAGCAGGACCGCGAGCGAGGGATTGTGCCGGTTCCAGATCGGCAAGCCCGGCTCAACTGAAGCTCGACCGCCGGCCAGACCCCGGTCGTAACCATCCGGCGGACGAAGGCCCCCGCCACCCATGCCCCGGCGCGCGCCTCAGCAACCCCGCGCTTTGCGGCTACCCATGAGTGCGAGG
>CAWVXN010000310.1:0-4398 GCA_963933695.1 uncultured Myxococcales bacterium
ACCCGAACGAGCCGGCTCAGATAGCGATAGCCCTCGGCCCGGTCGAAGGCGTCTACGGGCGACCCAGGCCTCATCACCACATGGCCCGCCCGTTTCAGCGAATCACAAAATTCCGACCAGGACCGACCGTCCAAAATCCGGGCTTCGGCTTCGTCGGCTCGGGCATCGTCGGCTTGGCCATCGTCGGTTCGGGTATCAATAGTCGCGTCCATTCCCTCTCCTTCCCAAAAAATCGGCGCCGAGTGGGCCTCTCTCCAGTACCTGCCGTCGAGCCTTGACGACTCGAGCCCAACACCGAAGCGGCGACTCAGTCCAGGATAGTGGCCGCCACGAGTTCCTCCAGATACGGCCCGTCCCACCAGGAGAGTTGGAGTTGCTTGGCGCGGCGAAAAAAGAGTTGGGCGTCGTATTCAACGGTAAAACCAACACCCCCAAAAACCTGCAAGCTCATCGCAGTCAGATCGCGGTAGGTCTGACAGGTGAAGAGTTTCGCCATGGGGGCGAGTCGCGAAATGTCCTTGCCCTCGGAGCAGGCCCAGGCTGCTTCATGAACCAATGTCGTACCGCCGGAGACAAGGGTCGCCGCATCGGCGAGGTAGTGGGAGATCGACTGGAAGGCCGCCAGCGGTTTCTCGAACTGCTCGCGCTCGGAGGCATACTCGCAGGTGATTTCCAGGCACCGCTGGGCGCCCCCCATTGCCTGGGCGGAGGCAAGGATGATTCCCTCGTGCATGATCTTGGTCCACGTCCTCCAGCCACTGCCGGCTTCCCCGATGCGACAACTGGCCGGGATTCGCACCCCCTCCAGCCCGACCTTGTACTGGGTATCCGAGGCCAGGGCCCGTTGCTGCTCGAGCACCACCCCAGGCGAATGGGGGTCCACCAAAAAAAGATCGATGTCGCCAATTCCTTGGCCCGTACGCGCAAGGACAAGCAAACGAGTCGCTGAGCTCGCATAAAGGCAGTGGAGCTTGGTACCCGTCAGTACAAAATCATCGCCCAAGGTTTCGGCTCGTAATTGGACACCCTTTGGCCCATAGCCATTATTCAGTTCAAGCCACGCCGGAGTGATCACCGCATCCCCACTGGCGATTCTCGGCAGCCATGTCTTTTTTTGTTCGTCATTTCCGCCTTCAAGGATCGCTCCAGCCCCAAGCACACAGCTGACGAAGTGCGGAGTTGGAGCCAAGCTGCGACCAAATTCCTCGTAGACGATGGCCGCGTCGAGCATGCTCATCCCGGAGCCGCCGAACTCATCGGGCACGAGAATGCCCAGAAGTTCTACCTCGGCGAGTTGCTTCCAGAGTTCGGACGGATAGCCCACCGGGTCGTCTTCCATGGCGCGCACGACATCAACCGTGGAGTGCTCGCGACACAGGTTTCGCACCATCTCACGAAGCATTTCCTGTTCTTCGCTGAAGTCGAGATCCATGATCGCTCCTGCGCGTCAATCCCGCGCGCTCGGGTCGAAAGCCCCTGGCCTCAGCGTACGAAGTAGGAAGCGCTCAAGGTTTCCAACGCTCGTTCTTCCGTTGCCACGGATTGTCGCCCGAGTCCGAGGGCAGGGCTATCCGTGCGGTGCAATCGGTCACAGCTCGGTCTCCCACTGCGAGATTCACCGAGAGGTCAACCCAAGCGCAGCCGGTTTCGTCGCTGGAAACCTGATCCACAGTGCCCGTAAAAATCATCGTTTCGCCAGGAAAAACAGAATCTTTCATTCGGAACTTGATCCGGCCCAGCCGACCCTTGGGGCCCGTCCAATCCGTCAGATAGCGCTCGAACCAGGCAGCTTGGTTGGGAGTATTGAGGAAAATATCCTTCACGCCATTACGAATTTGGGCAAAATCTCGATCGTGGTGCATGGGCCTGAAGTCGCGACTGGCCAGCGCTCCCAAAACTACGGTCGTCGCGGTTACCTCGTAGGAGAGGGACGGAATCGCCGCTCCTTCTTTGACCTGGTCGATCGTCAGCTGAGCATAGTTCGCGGACATTGGATTCTTTTCCTTCCCTAAGCAGAGCGCTTATAACCGAAGCCGGTGTAGTGCTCGGCCCCGACTAGTTCTTCATTCTGATTGATATACCGCACCTCGATTTCCCAGAAGCGGCCCGTCCCAAGCTTTGTAGTCTTGGGCCCGCTGACCGAGTGGAGAATCTGGCTTGTCTTGAGCCTGTCTCCCGGGCGAACCGGCTCGCCAAAGACGATTGTATTGTCACTCATGATCGCTTCGGGAAGATCGAGTTTCTCTTTCAGATCAAAATGCACCTGGAGGGGCTGCGCCTGTTTGGTCCGCCCGGGCGCCCAGAGATGGGGGCGGAACCAGAGCGAAATCATCGTCGGCATGGCAATGGGTCCGTCCGTGATTTCCCGGGCGACTTCGTCATCCCAGAATATCGGATTGCCGTTTTCTACCGAAGAGCATGTAGTCCAGATATAACCCCGCTCCACGGGGAACTCGCCCTCTTCGTGGTACCGCTCCTTGCCAATCCAACCCTGGACTTCTTCGGGCAGATTCGTTTTCGCTTCGTCAGCCATCAAAGGACTCCTCACTCCACTGCACCCGTCTGGTGCAGTTCCTCAATCTCGTCCGCGCTATAGCCCACGGCTTCGAGAAGTTTATTGGCATCGCTTTCACCCCCGGGACGAACCTGCCAATTGGGCTGGGTCCGAATTCCGCCCGCAAGGATCGGTGCCACCTGGCGAAAGCGTCCGTGCTCGGCGTCTTCGGCCTCCATGAAGACCCCGCGTGCGACAAAATGCGGTGCATCGACCACTTCGGGGATCTCGTAGACCGGGGCCACGCAGGTATCATTGGGGGCGAGCGCCTCGACCCATTCATCCCGGGTACGCGTCAGGAAGGCCTCCCTAAACGCCTGCCGGATTTCGTCCTGCCTGGCATCGTCCATCTGGTGATCGGCCCATTGTTCGAGGCTGAGCAGGCCGCAGAGATTTCGGTAGAAATGCGGCTCGATGGCCCCCACCGACACCCACTTGTCGTCCTGGCAGCGGTAGACATCGTAGAAAGCGTATCGGCCGGTGAGCAGAACCTGTCGAGGTCCGGCCACCTCCCCGGTTGCCAGAAACTGATCGAGGGACAGGGCCATCAATGAAACCACGCCTTCGGATGCAGCCACATCGAGATATTGAGCTTCGCCGCCCAGGCTCCGTCGAACCAGCGCCGCAAGGATGGAAAGCACGGCATGCATCCCGCCGCCGGCGCTATCCGCCACCGTCGCTCCTGGGATCGGCGCCCCGCCATCCGCCCGGGGCTCGCTGCAAGCCAGATAGCCCGCAAGCCCGAGGTAGTTGATATCGTGACCCGCCCAACCCGCGGCCGGTCCGTCCTGGCCATACCCGGTGGTCGCGCAGTACACCACGTCGGACTTGACTTGGCGCACGGCGTCAAAGCCAATGCCCAGTCGATCCACCACACCCGGCCGGTAGCTCTCCATCACCACATCGGCCTGGGCCGCCAATTTCATAAAGGCCGCCTTGCCGGCTTCGGCCTTCAAATCGATGCTGATGCGCTCGATGCCGCGGCCCGCACCATAGGTATGAAACGGCGGGCGAATCTGCTTGGCCCCCTTCCGCAGGGTCGGTGAAATCTGGATAACCCGAGCGCCGTAATCTGCCAGGGTACGCGCCGCCCGAGCCGCCGGGCCAACGCTCGCCAAGTTCAGAACCGTAATTCCCTTGAGCAGGGGGGTGGGGGGGGTCATGGGTGTGGCTCTCCCAGCCAGAAATTCCGAGGGCTTCCGAATTCAGCAAGGCTATACGATACGCACCGTATTGTAAATGTGGCACTCGTCGGCCCCGGGCTCGTGATCATGGCACGCGCCCCTCCACGAACCGACCCCCTGGATCGGAATCGGAATCGGAAGGTCGGAATCGGAAGGTCGGGCTTGCCCCCCTGCGGGCGAGACCGATCAGAAATTCTTGGCCAATCCAAGCCCACGACGGGAAATTATATTTTTCTGAATTTCTGAAGCGCCACCCCCGATGGTGTCCACCACGGTATACCGATATGAACGCTCAAAGCGCCCGCCCAGGGGTGCACCCTCGACATCGGGCTTCAGCTGACCCGCCGGCCCCATGGCGTCGAGGGCCGAATTCGCCAGTCGCTTGCCGGCTTCGTTCATGTAGAGCTTGTACATCGAAGACTCCACCGTGGGAATGCCGCCCTTCACCGCGCCAGCAATCACCTGGCGCTGAAGCATGCGGGCCACCTCGAGCTCCGTGGCAGCCTGAGCGACCTGGCTACGCACCCGTGGATTCCCGCGTAGCGGCTCACCGTCGCGCTCGGCTTCTCGGACCCAGTCGCAGAACGCCTCTACTTTTTTTTCCAAAGGGCCGACGGGCATCATGGCGAAACGCTCCAAGTCCAGAGCTTCACATATGTA
>CAWVXN010000311.1:0-4390 GCA_963933695.1 uncultured Myxococcales bacterium
TGACCGACATGCCTCAGATGGTGGCGCTCCTGTACGGCTTCGGGGGTGCGGCTTCGGTGCTGGTGGCGGGTGCCGAGGTGTCGAGTCGAATTTCGGCCGGCGATATTCCCGAGGGCATTGTCCCCGCGGCTATCGTGGCCTCGGTGCTGATCGGTGGTCTGACCCTGACCGGCAGCCTGATCGCGTTCGCCAAGCTTCAGGAACTGATGCGGGGCGCGCCGATCCAGTATCCGGCTCAGCAGTACATCAATGGGCTGATTGCCCTGGCAACCCTGGTCGTCTGCGTCTTGCTGGGGATGGATCCCCTGAATCTTGAAATGCTTGCCTTGCTCACGGGGCTGGCTCTCCTGCTGGGCATTCTGCTTGTGATTCCCATCGGTGGTGCGGACATGCCTGTGGTGATTGCACTGCTCAACTCCTACTCCGGGCTCGCCGCCTGTGCGACGGGCTTCGTCCTGGACAACAGCGCGCTGGTGATCAGTGGTTCCCTGGTGGGTGCCTCGGGTTTGATCTTGACGAAGATCATGTGCGACGCGATGAACCGTTCTCTGGCCAATGTTCTGTTCGGGGCATTCGGAGCCCAGGTCGAGGGTGCCGCCCCCGGCGCCGAGGGCGTCGATCAGGGCACGGTCACGGCCTACACCCCGCTTGATGCGGCGGTGATTTTCTCGAATGCCCGCTCGGTGATCGTGGTCCCGGGGTACGGAATGGCGGTGGCCCAGGCCCAGCACGCGGTTCGGGAACTCTCCAACACCCTGGTGGAGAACGGCATCGAGGTGAATTTTGCGATTCACCCGGTGGCCGGACGGATGCCCGGCCACATGAACGTCCTGCTTGCCGAAGCCGATGTGCCCTACGAACGCCTGGTGGAGATGGACGAAATCAATCCGCAATTTCCCGAGACCGACGTCGCTTTGGTGATCGGGGCAAACGACGTGGTGAACCCGGCCGCGCGCGAGGACGAGACCAGTCCGATCTACGGTATGCCGGTTCTCGAAGTGGATCGCGCCCGACATGTCTTTGTGATCAAGCGAAGCATGAACCCGGGCTTTGCCGGGATTCAGAACCCGCTCTTCTTCAAAGAGAATACGATGATGATCTTTGGCGATGCGAAGAAGGTGGTCATCGAACTCAACGACGCGGTAAAGAACTACTAGACCCCGTTCGGCACGGTTCGGTTGGCCGCGGACTCAACCCTGATTGGCCAACCCTGATTCATCAATCCAAGGCCATCAACTTATGGCCATGAACTTATGGCCATGAACCTAAGTTCATCGGCCCAAGTTCATCGGCTCGAGTCCATCAACCGAAGTTCATCAACCCAAGTTCATCGATTGGGAGATCACGGCGAAGCCCGTGGTGGACTCCAGTCGTTTTCCAAGTACCGCTTGGTAGTCGGCTGAGTCGTACCAAGCCTTGGCGGCCGCTTTGTCCTCGAATTTGAGGATCACCGTTTGGGGACCCGGCGGGGTGCCTTCGATGATTTCGGCTCCCGTATCGAACACGATCAGTTCGCCTCCCGAGGCTTTGATCGTCGGACCTGCGCCCGCTTGGTATGCCGCGTAGAGCGCGGGATCGTTCACGATGTATTGCGCGATAAAATAAGCTGCCATGCCAGAGCCATAGCACGGCTCCTGGGCCTTCACCGAGGGCTTGACGAGGGGCGAACCGGAAAGCGGCGGACCAGGCCGGCTCAGGCCGGACGGTCGCCCACGATGGTGACGCGTTCGACCCGGCGCTCCTGGGGGTGGAAGTCAAAGGCCGCGTAGTGCTGGACCGCCCGATTGTCCCAGAATGCCACCGAGTTGACTCGCCACCGGAAGCGCACCTGATACTCGGGAATAGTGGTCTGACGGTAGAGGCGCTGGAGGAGTCGCCGGCTTTCGTTCTCCTCCATACCGTCGACATGGGAAACGAAGGAGTCGTTGACGTAGAGGCTCTTCAGGCCCGATTCGGGATGGGTGCGGACCACCGGATGCCGAGCCGGCGGAAATTGGACTTGCATCTCGGCGCGCTTTTCGTCGGACAGTTTTTTGCCGAAGACACGGTCGAAGCGGTGGATCGCGTAGAGGGCGTCGATTTTTTTTCGCGTGATCTCATCGAGTCCCCGATAGGCGGCGTTCATATCGCAGAAGAGCGTGTCCCCGCTTACCGGGGGGACAATTTTGGCGCGGAGAATCGAGCCCAGGGAAGGCTCCTGGCGCCAGGTGACATCGCTGTGCCAATCGTTCTGTCCGGCTTTGGATTTCTCGTTGTGATGGATCGCGAGGACTTCGGGGTTCTTCTCGGTATTTTTCGCAAAGGGGTGGATCTCCAACTCGCCGAAGAGTCGACCGAAGGCCACGTGTTCCTCGATGGAGACGTCCTGGTCCCGAAAGAAGATCACCTTCCAGTTCACCAGGGCCTGGCGAATTTCCGCCAGTTGTTCGGGCTTAACGTTTCCGTCCATTCGGAAGCCGGTGATCTCGGCGCCCACCGTCGGGGAGAGAGGCTCGACCTCGATGGTGGCGAAATCGGTCTGGAGGCTGGGCTGGGCGAGATTCATGAGGACTCCGATGGATGAGTGGGAATGTTCGCCTGGGGCACGACGGCTTGGGGGTTGGATTCAGGGGGCGGGGACGGATCGTGAACTGGGGAGGATGTGGACGGTGTGGCGGGTGTGGACGCCGTGGATGACGCGATGCTATCGGGTTTAGGGGCAGTCGCATCGGCCACGTCGGCTCCAGCGCTGTCGGGCCAGAGCACGATGAGAGCCACGGTTCGGCCCCGAGAGTTGAAAGCCGTAGCACTGGCCCGGGCACGAATTTTCTCGCCGGTCACGGTTTTGAGGTGGGCGCCAAAGGCGACGCGCTCATTGCTTTCCGCCACCGCATCGAGCTGACTCCACCAGTCGGCGTGATGAACCTCGGGTACGAAGCCCATGAGATCGAGGCCAAAAAGGGAATCGCGCTCGACGCCCAGGAGGCCGCCGGCGGCAGGATTCGCGTCGACCAGAGTCGCTGTGCCGACGTCGATGGCGAGGAAAGGATCGGCGATGCGGTCGATCGCCCCGGGGACGGCCCGCCGAGGCGAACTGGTTCGCGCTCGCTGGCTTCGGCCCCCGGACGAGGTGCGCAGGGCAAGCCGGAATTGGACGATCAGGGGCTTCAGGGTCTCTCCGAGTTCGGCGCCCTCGGGTCCGGCCAGTTCCGATGCGGCCTCTTTCCAGGCGCTGAGCAGGGACATGACCCGTCGCTCGTCCGGGCGCAGGCCATCCAGGGACGGGGGCGGGGCCTCTCCCCGCATCAACGCCGTGGAGACGAACGTGCGAAATCGGCGCAGGGTCTCGGCTTCGGGCCCCGAGGCGCGAGGGGCCGCCGGTCCCAGGCGACGGCGGAGTCGCGCTTCGATTTCGATGCGATGGCCCAGAAGCCACTGGGCCAGTACCGGGTTCGGCTCCATGGCGGGCAGTGTAGCCCGTCCCTTCGTCGATGAAATTACCCGATGCTCGCTGCCGACCCGCTGCCAAATGACAGAGGGGGTTCCCAATCGCGGGGCAGGCCTCGAAGCGGTACGCTGATCTGCCGACAAAGAGCCGCTGGCCCCGTCTCGGAAGGGTCCGGAGAGCGCTCGAAGACCGGAGAAAGCGAGCATGGAAATTCCGTCTTTCGCACACGATGTCGACTCGGTTGGAGCTCGCAATCCCTCGCTCGCCGCCTGAGGGTAGAGTTCAGATCCCATGGCTCATCCTCCCACTTCAAATAAGTCGAATCCGAAAAAGTCGAACAAGTCCACGCGTCCGCCAGCGGGCCCCGAAACCGGCGGCCCGACCCAACGCCCTGAGTCCAACGGGCCGGGGGACGCACCCTCTGCACTGGAGGTCATGGGCTCGAAATTGGCGGCCTTTGTCGCTGAACAGGAGGGACTGACATCGGCGCAGGTTCGAGTGGACTCTTTGAGCCGCCTGGCCGGAGGCTCCTCCCGGCTGCTCTGGTCGGTGGACATTGAAATCGCCGACGCCTCAGCGCCGCGTATGCTCCAACTCGTTCTGCGCCAGGATCCCCCGGGTCGCATCGCTCCGGGTCGCATGGGTCTCGAGTTTGAACTCCTCCGGGCGGCGGCGGGGGCCGGGGTGCCGGTTCCCCGGGTTCATTGGTGCGACCCCACTTCCCAGCACCTGGGCGCGCCTTTTTTTGCCATGGACCGACTGTCCGGGGAGACGATCCCCCGTCGGCTATTGCGGGACGCGCGCTACGCCAACGCACGGGAGGGCCTGTGCGATCAATTGGGAGCGGCCCTGGCCAAGATTCATCGCCTTGAGATCGATGCGCCCGGCCTGGCCGCCGGTCTCGAGCGGCCGGCTCAGGCCGGGGAAGCGGCCCGGAGTGAGATCGACCGTGTCGCCGAGGGC
>CAWVXN010000312.1:0-4380 GCA_963933695.1 uncultured Myxococcales bacterium
CGACTGCTCGCTTCCCAGAATGTCCCCGGCTCCGCGAATTTCCAGGTCCATGTTGGCCAGTCGGAAGCCGCTGCCCAGTTCCGTCAGATCCTGAATCGCTTCCAGCCTGCGCTGGGCATCGCTGCGAAGTTTCCCCACCGCGGTGGGGACGAGCAGGTACGCATAGGCGCGGCGAGAACTCCGCCCCACCCGGCCTCGCAATTGGTAGAGCTGGGCCAGGCCCAGGGCATCGGCGCGGTTGATGATAATCGTATTGGCCTTGGGAATATCGAGACCGCTCTCAATGATGGTGGTACACAGGAGAACATCGGCATCGCCGCGTACGAACGAGTGCATGCGGTCCTCAAGGGTGTTCTCCTTCATCTGCCCATGGGCGATGATGACCGAGACCTCCGGCACCACTCGCGCGAGCATGTCCGCCATGCTGGCGATGGTCGCCACGCGATTGTGTAGGAAGAAGACCTGCCCGCCCCGCCGGACCTCACGCAGGATCGCTTCGCGGATCAGCGAGTCGCTTGAAAGGCAAACCTGGGTTCGAATCGACAACCGGTCCACGGGCGGCGTGTCGATCACAGAAAGATCACGCAAACCCGTAAAGGCCATTTGGAGGGTTCTCGGAATCGGCGTGGCCGTGAGGGTGAGCACATCCACCGTCCGCCGCATACGCTTGATCCGCTCTTTGTGACTCACGCCGAAGCGTTGCTCTTCGTCCACCACGAGCAGGCCCAGCCGCCTGAATTGAACGCTCTTGTTCAGAATGCGATGGGTCGCGATGACGATGTCCACGGTCCCGTCGGCTAGGCCTTCGAGGACTTTTCGCGATTCACTCGGAGACCGGAAGCGCGAAAGCATTTCGACCCGAATCGGGTAGCCGGCGAATCGGGCCCGGAAGGTTTCGAAATGCTGTTCGCAGAGAATCGTAGTGGGTGTCAGGATCGCCACCTGCCTGCCGTCCATGGCGGATTTGAACGCGGCGCGGATGGCGACTTCGGTCTTTCCATAGCCGACATCGCCGCAAACGATTCGGTCCATTGGCCGGGGTTTCTGCATGTCGGTCAGAACGTCTTCGATGGCGCCGGCCTGGTCTGGGGTTTCCTCGAATTCAAAGGACGCTTCGAACTCTTCAAAGAAGGCGTCCCTGGGCGAGAAGGCGATGCCCGGGGCCAGTTCTCGCGCCGCGTGCATAGCGAGAAGTTCCTGGGCCATATTGCGCAGGCTCTTCTTGACTTTTCGTCGGGCGCGGTGCCAGCTCTCGCCGCCAAGGCGGTCGATCTTGGGAGCCGCGCCCTCAAAGGCGCCGTAGCGCTGGACCAGGTTAAGCCGGTCGATGGGCAGAAAAAGCTTGTCCCCCGCTGCGTATTCAATGGACAACAATTCGCTCTCGAGCCGTCCCGCGCGAACCACGTTCAGCCCGCGGTAGAGCCCAATGCCGTGGTCGCGATGGACGACATGATCCCCCGGCTTAAGCTGGGCGATGCCGTCGAGCACCGCACCTTCCTTCCAGCCAGTGGCGGTACGTCGTTTCTCTCTTTTCCCGAAGACCTCCTCTTCGGTGAGCACCGCGAGCTTCTGAGCGGGGATGGAAAAACCCTCAGACAGAGACGTGACCCGAATCTCAACGTGGCCGGGCAGGGACCAGTGCCAGCAGGGGCGGGGATCCGTTGCCAGGTTGGCCTCGATTCCGTACTGCCCCAAGAGATCCTTGAGTCGCTCGGCCGCGGAAAGAGCCGACACCGCGATCACGCAGCGCCATTTTCCGAGAGCCCAGTGGGCAAGCTGGTCGGCCAGGGGCGCCAGCGCACGATCGTGAGTGCGCGCACTGGCGAGGCTTCGGCGGAGCTGGTCGTGGCTTTGGGTTTCGACCGAAATGATTTCGGCTTTTGCCTCGGGGTCGACCATGTCCAGGCGTTCCAGGCCCACCCAGCGCCGCTCGTTGAGGTGGGCTTCGATCCGCTCGGGCTCGACCAGGAGTTCGTCCGGCGGACAAACCATACGCGAGGATTCTCGGGCGGCCTGGTAGCCCGCCAGGGCCTCGTGATGGTATTCCTCCAGCCGCGCCCGGCCCGCGTCCGGATCATCGATGAGCACCAGGGCATCCGGCGGCAGGTAGTCCAGAACGGTCTCCTGCTTTTGGTAGAGAAGGGGCGCAAGCGCCTCGATGCCCGGGGGCGCGTGTCCGCGCAGCAGGCCATCAAGGAGTTCCGTGCATTCGCTGGCCGGGGTTCCGACTTCCTCGGCGAGCTGGCGCAGGGCGTCTCCCTGCTCGACCACCCGCTCCCGGGTAAAGATCAACTCGCGTGCCGGCGAGGCGGTGGCGAAGGAGACCTTGCTCAGAGAACGCTGGCTCCCGGCATCGAACTCGCGAATGGAGTCGACTTCGTCACCAAAAAATTCCACCCGGATGGGATTGGCGCAGTGGGGCGGGTAGAAGTCCACGATGCCGCCGCGCACGGCAATTTCACCGGGCTCCGCCACCAGGGGCATACGGAGATAGCCGTCGTCGATGAGGGCCTTAAGCCAGGCGTCGCGGTCCATGCGCTCGCCCAAAGTAATGGTTCGCTCCCGAGCGCGTACGGAGTCCCGAGCGGGTACGCGCAGGGCGAGGGCTGTCCAATCGCTGACCACTACGGGGGCGGGGTCTTCCGGGGGATGATCGCTGAGGGAAAGCCAGCGGTAGAGCACGTCCATCCGTTGGGCCACCAGGAAAGCCTGGGGAGAGAAGCGGTCGTAGGGCAACGTGTCGGGCCGAGGAAAGATGCGGAGTCGGGAAGAGCCCGGGCTCTCGCCGAGCACGGTGCGCAGATCCTCGGCCAACGCGTCACAGCGTTTGGCCGAGGCGCCCAGGATGAGCACCGGTTGGCCCGGGTGGGCACGGATCAATTCGGCGGCGGCCACGGACCGCGAGGCTCCGCGGAGGCCAGTCAGGCGAACGGGTCCGTTGCGAGCCTGTACCTGTTGGGCGAGGGCGCGGAGGGCCGAGCGTGGCTGTTTACGGCGGGTGGCCACCTTTTCTGAAATGCCTTTCGTCCTGGTTGCCCTCGGACCCAGTCCACGGTCCTACTCAACGAAGCCCTACTCAACGAAGCCCAACGCAACGAGGCCCGACGCACTACTCCGGGGGAGGGGTGCGCGGGCTCTATCCGGTGCGCGAGTCTAGCAGCGGGGCGGGTGGGGGTTAGGCCGGCGAAATGGCCCGGGCAACCCGGCCAAGTAGTCGAGGGTCTCCGCCGCGATGCGGCGTCCGGGGTGCCGGGTTTCGAGTTGTCGCCGGGCGCCCGCGCCAAGCCGTCGGCCCAGTTCCGGGTCGGCGGAGAGTCTGGTGAGGGCATGGGTGAGGGCGTGAGCCGCCTGGCTCCGAGGGTCTTTCTCGTCGGGAACCCCCGGATCCTCTGGGGCGATGATCCAGGCCGATTCATCGGCCTTTAAACCGGGGGCTGCCCCGGCAAAGGCAACGATGGGCCGCCCCGCTTCCATGTAGTTGAGCAACTTGATGGGGAACCCGCCGATCCGACGGCGGGGAGCCACCAGGCAGCCGGCGGCATGGATTAAGTGGCGCATCTCCTCGAAGTCCCGGACCCGAACCCGAAGAAGCCTTGCTGGCCCCGGGTTCGGTTGCTTGGAACTCGGAAGAGCATGGGTGGCCACCACCAGCGGCCCCGCCGACACGGGCAATTGACTCGCTGCTCGGGCGAGCAGATCCAGTTCTTGGTAGCGGTCGAGATTGCCCGAGTAGAGGGTGTAGTGGCCCGGGACAAGGCCGTGCTTTTGGCAACTCTGCGCCTGGGCTTGGGCATTCGGAGCGGGCCGAGCCTCGAAGCTCGGAGGAATCAATGCCACGTCGGCTCGGGCGTGGGGGCTCAGAGCCCGCTGAGTGGCCTCGCACAGGGTGATGACACCGTCGGCTCGGCGCGCGATGGAACGCTCGATCTGTTGCCCGGCCCGGCCGGCTTCCCGGGCTAGGCGCTCGGGCAGGTAGGCGGAGAGTTCGTGTTGCAACAGCGTGTGCGCCACGTAAACGACGCGGACTCGTGTCGTCCGGCGGGCCGCTAGGGCGATGATCGCGGCCTCGGCGTTGTGGGCGAGCACGAATTCAAAGGGCTGTTGCTGTTGCCTGGCTCGGCGGGCGGCGGCCTGCCAGGTACCAAGCAGGGCGAGGTCGGCCAGGGGCTTGGCCCATCGAGGGCCCGAGCCCATGGCCCGAGGAGCGAGCCAGGCCGGTGGTGTGATGCGTTCGAGATCCCCGGGTGCATGGTCGCTTCCCCGGCCGTAGCAGAGCAACGTGGGTCGGGTTCCGGCGGCGGTGAGGGCGCGGGCTTGCTCGGCGAAGAAAATTTGCGAGCCCTGGGGAAAGGGAAAAGCAAAGGCGCCCATCAGCGCCAA
>CAWVXN010000313.1:0-4375 GCA_963933695.1 uncultured Myxococcales bacterium
CGATCTCCACCTGAACGATATGCACCGCGTGAGCGGCGGTGAGGTAACTCTTGGCCCTGCCCTCTTCGTCGGCGGGAGTCCGACCCGGCGCCGTCCAAACATGGGTGGCTTCGGGTCTGGGGTCGATGTCCGGGGGCAACAGGTCGCTGCGCGCCAGCATCGTCCCCGCCACTTCGGCCACCGTCATTTCCGCGCCAGGTGCCCCCTTCAACAGAAATTTCCCGTCCATCAACTCGATGTTTTCGGGTTCGGTTTGCATGAGGACCGCCACCACCCGGGACATCTTTTCCCGGATACGCTCGCAGGCCCCAAGGACCGCCCCGGTAATGGCGACGCCCAGGCGGCTCCCCCCAGGCCCAAAGGAGGGCGGCGCCGATTGGGTATCCAACTGCACCACGCGAATGGCCTCGGGCTCGTATCCGAAATAGTCGGCCACCAACTGACTCACCAGGGTGTACTGCCCCTGCCCTTCCAGGGAGAAACCCACGCGAACCGTAGCCATGCCCAGTACGTCGATGCTGACCGTCGCACCCTCGGGCACGCCGGTCCCCGGCATCCCCACGATCGCATAGGCGTTCCAATCGAAAACCCCGGGCTCGATCGCGCTGGCCACCCCGATGCCCACCAAGCGACCCTCGGCCCGGGCGCGGACCTGATCGGCGCGTAGGGCCTCGTAGTCGGCCAGGGCGAGAACCTGGTTGAGCACCTCGTCGTAGTTCCCGCTGTCGTACTCGTTGCCGCTGGGAATCGTGTAGGGGAACTGGTCGGCGGGAATAAAGTTTTTGCGCCGAAACTCGGCGGGGTCTTCGCCCAGGGTCCGCGCCGCGATATCCATCATCTGTTCGAGCACAAAGAAATGCGGCGGCGGGCCCATGCCCCGGTAGGGACCACAGGGCAACTTGTTTGTCGCCACCAGTTTCAGATCGTATTGGGCGACGGGAATCGTGTAGGGGCCGGTAAATGCGGCCAGGGGTTTGGCGGCGGAAATCGCTCCATAGCCTTCCCCGGTTGCCCCGAGATCATCGACCAGGATCACCTTCAGCCCGGTCACAATGCCATTGGCGTCCACCGCCAGGGAGACATCGTAGTGGCGATCCCAGGCTTGGCTGCCCCCGGAGAGCAGGTACTCGCCCCGGTCTTCGATCCACTTCACCGGACGACCGGCCGCCTTGCGAGAAAGCAAGCAACTGATATCGCAGCCCCGGGTCCCGCCCTTGCCCCCGAAGCTCCCGCCATGGGGCTGGGAAATGATGTTCACCTTGTTGGAGGGGAGACCGAAGCTTGCGGCCCGGCCCAGACCAAACATGCCCGGGGACTGAATGCTGCCGCGGATGGTCAGGTCGAGTTCCATGGGGTCCCACTGGGAAATACAACCAAAGGTCTCGGTGGGATTCGCGCCCAGGCGATTCCAACGAAACTTCTCGCGGAACACGTGGGGAGCCTGGCTGAAAGCGGCATCGACATCGCCCCAGGTGAAGACCCGGTCCATCATCACGTTGCTCTCCTGGGCATCGAGCACCCGGGGGCTGTCGGGCTTCATGGCCTCGAAGGGATCGGCCACCGGCTCCAGTGCGTCGTATTCCACCTCGATGAGTTCCAGGGCATCCTCGGCCACCCGGCGGTTCGAGGCGGCCACAGCGGCCACGGGTTCGCCCACGTAATGGACTTTGTCCCCAGCAATGCAGTGGACTCCCCATCCGTCGGGAGAGGATTGGGCGGGATAGCTCCAGCGCCGGGCATCCTCACCGGTCACCACCGCCACCACTCCGTCCAGGGCCTCGGCCCGGCTCGTGTCAACACTCGTGATGCGCCCATGGGCTAGAGGGCTGCGCAGGATCGCCGCGTGAAGCATTCGGGGCAGAACCACGTCGTCGATGAACTCAACGCGACCCGTCAGCAAGGCGGCGTCCTCGACCCGCCGCATGCCCCGGCCCACGAATCGTGGTTTCGTCGTCGGGAGGTCCGCCAGACTTTTTGGAATTTCAATCGCCATGCCGATATCGACCCTCGTCCTTCTGCCGCGCCCGCTTACGGACGCGAAGCGCTCATCTTGCTGACGGCACTGTTCACCGCGCGCAGGATTGAGTTGTAGCCCGTGCAACGACAAATCTGACCGCCGACCACATCCTTTATTTCCTCTTCACTCGGATTTGGATTGCGCTCGAGCATTTCACAGATTGCCATCATGAAGCCCCCGGTACAGAAGCCGCACTGCAGACCGTGCTCCTCGATAAAGGCCTCCTGGATCGGATGCAATTTGCCCCCCTCGGCGAGGCCTTCCACGGTGCGAATCTCCTTGCCATCGGCCTGGGCGGCCAACATCAAGCAACTGCGCACGGTGCGACCGTCCACGAGTACATTGCAGATGCCGCAGACCCCGTGCTCGCAGCCGACATGGGTTGCGGTCAACGCGAGCTCCTCGCGCAAGTAGTCGGCCAAGTTCATGCGGGGGTCGATCTCGGACTCGTAGCTGTCCCCGTTGACCTTTAGACGAATTTTCAAGCTGGACGGTGACGCCGTCATCGATTCAAACTCCCGGACCTTCATGAGTCGCTCGCTCGACCGCGCCTCGGAATGCCCGGTCCCCGAGCACCTGGGCGAGATGCCGGCGATATTCCTCGCTGGCGTGCACGTCGCTGAGCGGATCTTCCACCGCCTGGGCAATACGGGCGGCAGCCCGGGCAAAGACTTCTTCCTCGGCGGGCTGACCCGCCAGTTCGGCCTCGGCCTCGGGGATCCGAATGGCACGATCCGCCGCACCAAAAATAACCAGACGCGGGTCGACCACCACTCCGGCCTCGAGCCTAAGAGTCGCGACCGCACCCACAATGGCGAAATCACCGTGACGACGAGCCACTTCCTGAAAGGACCAACCCGTTCCGGGGGCACACCTTGGAATCCGAATCTCGGTCAGGATTTCCCCGGGCTCGAGTGACGTGGTCAGGTAGGTGACAAAAAAATCCTCAGCCGCAATCACGCGCTCGCCCGCTGCACTCACCGCCACCAACTCCGCGTCCAAGGCGATCGCGGCGGCCGGATATTCCGAAGCCGGATCGGCCTGGGCCATGGAGCCGCCCACGGTGCCCCGGTTCCGAATCGGCGGATGACCGATCGCCACAGTGGACTCCCAGAAGAGGGGATGCTGGCTTCGGATCAGTTCCGATTCCTCCACCGTCCGCTTGGTCGTCATGGCGCCAATGGCCACACCGCTCGGGGTTTCCCGGATATAGTCGAGATCCGCGATCCGGCCCAGGTCCACCACCAGTTCCGGCCGGGCCAGACGCATATTGAGCAGGGGCATGAGGCTCTGCCCCCCTGCCATGAGCTTTACATCGTCGGGATCGTTCTGACCAAGGATTTCCAGGGCGTCACCCAATGTGGTGGGGGCCGCGTACTCGAAGGGCGCCGACTTCATGCCATGGATTCCAATTCCGATTCTCGCGTCGTGCTGAACGCATCCCGCCGCGTTCAGAGAGCAAGCGAACCGGTCCCACCGCAGGGGGGAGGAGGATCGTGGCTCCGAATCAGGGACGGGGTCTAGAGGTGTACTCAGCCTTGGGCTATGCCCTGAGCATAGACATTCCCGGGGCCAATGGGTATATCGACCCGCGCCTCGATTGCGAGAATTCAAGAACCCGGAGCAGTTCGGTTCCGGGACCGACCACCACCATCGGACGATCGGCTCGAAGCCAATACGCCCGGGCGATTCCCCGGGATATCGACAGTTTCACTGAACCCAGACCAGCGCTCGGACGCCCAGTCCTTGCCGCCGGGCCGGGTCCATCCACCAGGGCCAAAAGCGCCCATACGGGGAGCGAAAATACCAATGAGTTGGACCGACTGGAAAGAGGTCGAGGGCGAGGGCATGGCCTTCGAAGAGATCCTTTATGACAAGAAGCATCACCAGGGGCTGGGCGGCGGCATCGCCCGGGTGACAATCAACAAGCCGGACAAATACAACACCATGTCCCTGGCCACCGTCGACGAGATGTTCCGAGCCTTCTATGAAGCCAACCACGACCCCCGGATCGGCGTGATCATCGTCGCCGGAGCGGGCAAGAATTTCGGAACCGGCGGGGACGTGGAATGGGAACAATGGGGATTGCGTGAAGCATTCTACAACCGCTACCCCCACAACCGACTGATCCGTGGCTCGCGCAAACCCGTGCTAGCTGTCGTTCAGGGCTACTGCCTGGGCGGCCACAACCACATGGCCTACTGCTGCGATTTCACCCTGGCCGCGGACACCGCCAAATTCGGCCAGGCGGGGCCCAAGGTTTCGAGCCCTGCCGACGGTTTTTTCGTCCCCTACCTGACCAAGGTCGTCGGAGCGAAAAAGGCACGGGAGATGTGGATGCTCTGCCGGCGTTACTCG
>CAWVXN010000314.1:0-4375 GCA_963933695.1 uncultured Myxococcales bacterium
GAAGGCGGATAAAATCAAAGGCCGTATTGTGACGCCCAAATTTCTCGACTCGAAAAATGGCGGCCCGTACAAGATCGTCAGCTTCTTTGCCAAGCGCGCTCGCGGAGCGATGTCCGGTTGGATGATTCGAGAACGCGTCAAGTCTGTGACCGCGCTCAATGAATTCTGTGGCATGGGCTATCGCTTCGACGAGGAGCGGTCCGAGGAAGACCGGCCGGTCTTCGTGCGTGAAGACGGTGGTTCAGACACGGGCTAAAGCCGGTCTTCGACCCGGTGGCCGCCACGACGTTCTCGGATGCTCTCTAAGCTGCCGAAATCGGGAGGCTCTCGAATTGTCCTGTGTATTGAATCAGGACGATTGCTCGGCCGTGACCCGTGCGACGCTGGGGTGTTCGGCCATGCGAGCGATCACTCCCTGAATTTTGGGGTGATCGGCGAGAAGATCGTCCCCGAAAATCTTCTGAACGATCCCTCCCGCGAGCCCAAAGCTGAAGAATGTGTAGAAGTCGGCCAGCGTGAGTTCGGAACCGGCCGCATAGGGGGCGCCCACGAAGATCCGATCCAGAGCGGCCATCCCCCTGGCGAGATCGTTTTTCGTGCTTTCTTTGGTCTCATCACTCACCTGGCCCGAAAGCCTCTTCCATCCACTACACTTGGGCGATACCCCAAATCCCAGGAGAGTCCCCGCCATGGCCACCCTCGACGGTAATACCCTCATCGCTCGCAGCCTCAAGAAGCAAGGCGTGGAACACATGTTCGGCATCGTCGGATTCCCGGTCTTCGGAGTCGCCGCCGCCGCGCAAAAAGAGGGCATCCAGTTCATCGGCATGCGGAACGAACAAGCCGCCAGCTACGCGGCGGGCGCCGTGGGTTACTTCACGGGCCGACCGGGGGCGTGTCTCACGGTGTCGGGGCCAGGCATGATCCACGGGCTCGCCGGCCTTGCGAACGCGCAGGAAAATTGCTGGCCCATGATTCTTCTCGGGGGTGCGAGTAACTCCTACCAGGAGGGCATGGGGGCGTTTCAGGAAGCCCCCCAAGTGGAACTGGCTCGCATCTACTCCAAGTATGCGGCGCGCCCCGATTCGCCCCAGCGCATTCCCTTTTACTGCGAGCAAGCCGTCCGCACCGCGATCAACGGACGCCCGGGCGCAACCTACCTCGACTTCCCGGATGACTTTCTCTCGGCCCAGATCGAGGAGGCAGACGTCTCGATCCCCGAGCGTTGCCCCGAGCCGCCACGCCCCCAGGCGGCGAGCACCGATGTCCAGCGGGCCATCGACGTGCTTCGCAATGCCGAGCGTCCTCTCGTCATTCTCGGCAAAGGCGCCGCCTACTCCCGGGCCGAAGAAGAAGTCCGGAAGTTTGTCGAATCGGCGGGTCTTCCTTTCTTGACCTCGCCCATGGGCAAGGGCGTCATCGACGATGAGCATGCGCTCTCCGTCATGCCGGCGCGTGGGCTGGCTCTTCAAGACGCCGACGTCGTCGTCCTGCTCGGTGCCCGCCTCAACTGGATCATGCATTTCGGGCTCTCGCCGCGCTTTGCCGAAGACGTCAAGACGATTCAGGTCGACATCCACGCGGAAGAAATCGGTCGGAATGTGGTCGCCGAAGTGGGTCTGGTCGGAGACATCAAAGCCGTCGTTGGCCAGTTCAACGAGGCGCTCGAAGCCGACCCCTTCACGTATCCGAAGGACACGCCCTGGTGGACCGCTCTCAACGAGAAGGTCGGGGAGAACAAGACCTTCGTCCAGAACATGATGAACGATGACGCTGTGCCGATGGGGTACTACCGCGTCCTGCGCGAGATTCAGGAGCAGGCGCCTCCCGGCACCATCATTCAGGCGGAGGGCGCCAACACCATGGACATCAGCCGCTCGGTCCTGATGCACAAGAACCCGCGCGAACGAATCGACGCCGCCACCTTCGGCACCATGGGGGTGGGGCTCGCCCAGGCGATCGCGGCCCAGGTCGTCCACCCCGACCGCAAAGTGATCTGCGTCGAGGGCGACTCCGCGTTTGGCTTTAGTGGGATGGAAGTCGAAACCGCGTGTCGCTACCGGCTCCCCATCGTCTTTGTGATCATCAACAATAACGGCATCGGGATGGGGTTTAGCGAACTGCCGGAAGATCGATTTCAGTCCCCCGTCATGGCGTACACCATCGAGGCCGGGTACGAAAAGATGATCGAGGGCTTCGGCGGAAAAGGCTATTCGGTTCGTACGCCTGAGGAATTGTCGACCTCGCTCAAGCAGGCCCTCGATGATTCGATGCCCAGCATCATTAACGTACACATCGATGTGAACGCGAGAGCCAAGCCGCAGAAGCACCACTGGCTGACTGCTTGATGGGTCGAGTGCGACTCCAGAAATAAGCCTGAGGCTGGACTGATAGATCCCGCCGGAGGGCTGCCTGTCAAAACAGGAGCAAGTGGGGGACACGGAAGACCTCGAAGAACCGGTTGTCTTCCAGCCCAGGCGGTTCTCTGGAAAATTCTTACCGGCCGTCGCCTACTCCCCGACGCTCTTCATCAGGGTCTTCAATCGCTCGATGCTCGCCTCTCCATTCAGGATCAATGCGGCGTGATCCTGTCCGTCGGGATCCTCCTCGGCGTAGAGCACGAGCTGAAACGCCTGGGGACTCTTGTGTAAGAAGTAGTGCACGATGTCGTCTGCGCTCAGGGTCACGTGGCCGGCCCGCATGGTGAGATGGAAGTCGATTCCGGCCTTGCCCTGGATCGCGCGGTAGATGACCTCGGTGCAGACCTGCCGGGTGGAGTCGGCGAAGTCGAAGCGAAAATCGTACTCCTCGCCCAGATACGAAAAGGTCTCGATCAAAAAGTCCCGCCTCTCGTCCGGAGTCAGCTGGGGGCGCAGGACGAGCATCCGGTTGATGTGCGTGTCCATGATGTGCGTCAGGTTGTTGAAGATCACCCCCTCCGCGACGGACTCGATTATGTCCGCGGGCTTTCCGTCTGCGAGGCTTGTCTGGGCAATGTGGGCCGGGAGCCGGTTGCGTGCGTCGGGCGCCCAAGCGGGCACGGCGTCGGGGCGCAGGCCAGCCTGCTCGCGTTGCGCCGGAGAACCGACATAGGTGATGCCATGCTTGAAGGCACCTGGAATGAAAACGTCGCTGGTGTAGCCGGCCGTATAGGTCAGGATCAGATCGCCTGGGCGCAGCAGTTCATGAACCCGGGCCTTCTGCCCGTCGGAGAATCGAATCAGCCGGGCCATCGGGCTCTTCAGCCGGCTGACGTTCTTGAAGAGCACCGAACGGGCAATATAGAGGCCGTTCTCGACCGATTCATCGGTCTCGTGGATCGGCTCCGGGTCCGTCGTAGCTTTTACGGCGAGGGCCGCTTTCATGCGGGCTTCCGCCTTAGTCTGAAGCGCCCGATTGAGCTCGACGAGCTCGGCGTAGCCGGCGTCCCCAGCAGCCAGATGGGCCAGCTCCGAATCGGGGTTGGCCAACTCTGCCCTCGCCAAGGCTCCGGCCCGCCTCAATCGGAAGAGGCGCTCGGGAGTGATGCTCCGCGCCAGCTCGTAGTACCGATCCCGCGGGATCTCCATGCGATAGAAGGCCTCGTTCATTTCGGCGATGGCGATGGGATCATCTGCGAACTCCGCCACGACGAAGGCGGAGTGGCTCGCCAGGAGCAGGCTCGCCTGACTGGAGAGCACGTAAGCATTGGCGTCGAGTACCGGATCGTTGAAGGGATTCTGCATATTCTGGTAGGCCGCAGTGATCTCCCACAACGCTGAGTGGGCGGTGACGAAGCGGAAGAGCAGACCCTCCATGCGATCGTTCTCGGCCGGGGAGAAGTAGCCCCGCTTCACCCATTGGCCTTGCTCCCGTAGCTCTGCAAACTCACCGTCGAGTCGGTCGAGATGCGGGCGCAGGGTGCGGAGCGTCCGAACGTCGCCGTTTAGCTCAGCTCCCAGCGCGGTGGGGGTCAGGTAGACCTTTTGCGGAGGCGAGTGGGCGCAGCTGCAGAGACAGAGAGTGACTAGCAAGATCCGGAAAAGCCAACTCGTGGGCGGCTCGCCGGCGTCGTACTTCGCTTGCTTCACGGACTCGAACCCCCATGGCACCACCCCAGGACGAGATGACTCGCCCAATCCCGTGACCTCTGATAGGCGTCGGTTTCTGATTTCATGAAGACTATACAGACCGCGTCGTATTCTATAGCGACAGCGAGAGGAGCAGTCGGTGCCGACCCGACAACCAAGGGAAGGTGTTCGGTGCAAATCCTATGTCGCGTGCTTCTCGTCTCAATAGGGGGGTTACCCTTGGCTGGGAAGGAAGCTCTCGATGGGGCTCTTGAGGATGAGCGGGGAATAGGGCAAACAAGCTGGCTTCTGGCACAACGTCCGAG
>CAWVXN010000315.1:0-4369 GCA_963933695.1 uncultured Myxococcales bacterium
GAGGCTGGCGTGCCCCAGGAGTTCCTGGATCTCGCGTAAATCGGCCCCCATATCGAGCAGGTGGGTCGCGTAACTGTGCCGCAGGCGATGGGGATGCACTCGGTCATCCAGCCCCCCGGCCCGGCCCCGACGCTCAAGCCCGCGCCGAACATCCCGGGCCGAAAGGCGACGGGGCTTGGATTCGTGGTTACGACGCAGAACTGTAAAGAGCGGTTCGGCGAGAACCCCCGGGCGACGGCGCTCGTCGAGCCAGCGCGAAAGCGCCTGCCTCGCCTTGGCTGGGATGGGGACGATTCGCTCCTTGCTCCCCTTTCCCATCACGCGCACCTCTCCCCGATGCAAATCGATGTCTCGCACATCCAGAGCAGCGAGTTCTCCCACCCGAATTCCTGTGCCATAGAGAAGCTCGACGATGGCGGTATCCCGGAACCTGGCCAACCGGTGCCTGGGCTGCTCGGGCCCCTGTGCCCGGGGCGCTGCTTCGGAATCCACCAGCGCGAAGCAGTCGTCTACCGAGAGAGGCCGAGGCGCCCGTTTGGGGAGCTTCGGTGCTGGAATTCCCGTCGTCGGGTCGAGGGCGATCCACCCCTCGCGCTGTAGAAAGCGAAAGAAGGCGCGGACCCCCGCCAAACGCCGGCCCAAGGTGGCCGCGCTCCTATCTTCGTGCAGGCTCGCCAGCCATGCGCGAACCCCGTCGGGGTCGACCTGCTCCGGACCGACCCCCGGTTCTGAAAAATCCCCTAGGAGGCTGATGTCCGCCCGATACGCACGGCAAGTATGCAACGAAAGGCCGCGTTCAATCCGAAGGTGGCGGTCAAAAGCCTCGATGGAATTTTTCCAGTTCATCCCCCCTCCGGCGCAACCGCCGCGCGGTAACGTTCGATGGACAGCAGGCCCCGGGCCGCCATGGCTTCGTGCTTTTCGCGCTTGGGCAGTTTTCGCGGCCTGGCCGAATCCTCGCTCCGAACCAAGGGCGGGAAAAGCCCGAAGTTCACGTTCATCGGCTGAAAATCCCGGACGCCGGAATTCCCCAAGTGAGCGAAGAGCGCGCCGTGGGCGGTATCGCGCGGTATTTCCTCAGGACCGATCCCCCGGGCGGCACGCGCCGCGTTCGTCCCCGCGATGCCACCCAGAGCAGCGGACTCCACGTAGCCTTCTACGCCGGCCATCTGACCCGCGAGATAGAGCCCTTTTCTCGCCTTCAGCTCCAAGCTCGGTTCCAGACGAAGCGGAGCGTTCACATAGGTGTTGCGATGCACCGAACCGAATCGTGCAAAAACCGCCTTCTCGAGCCCGGGCAGCGTCCTGAGGATTCGCTTCTGTTCCCCGATGCGAAGCTTCGTTTGGAATCCCACCAAGTTGAAGAGAATACCCTCCTGGTCCTCCTGCCGGAGTTGTACGACCGCGTGGGAGCGCTTGCCCGTACGCGGATCGATTAGCCCGACCGGCTTCATGGGCCCATAGGCGAGGGTCTGATTTCCTCGCCGCGCCATTTCCTCAATGGGGAGACAGCCTTCGAAGTAGAGGGCCTTCTCGAATTTGTGAAGGGGAACCTTCTCCGCCTCGAGCAGGGCGCGCACGAAGCCGTGATATTGCTCGGCATTCAACGGCACGTTGAGATAATCGCCCTCGCCTTCCTCGTAGCGGGAAGCGCGAAAAACTACGCTGTGATCAATTGAATCCGCATAGAGGGTCGGCGCGATCGCGTCGTAAAAATACAGATACTCTTCCCCGAGTATCCGCTGTAAATCCCGGGCCAGTTCGGGTGCCGTCAAGGGTCCCGTGGCCAGCACCACCAGAGGATCCTTCGGGATTTCGGACACCAGCTCCCGTCGCAATTCGATCCGGGGGTTCTCTTCAATGGCCCGAGTCACGTACTGCGCGAAGCCCGTTCGGTCCACCGCTAACGCGCGACCCGCCGGAACCGCGTTGGCGTCGGCGGCCTCCAGGATGAGCGAACCGAGACAGCGCATCTCCTCCTTGAGAAGACCAACGGCGTTATGGGTGGGGCTCGCTCGCAATGAATTGCTGCAAACCAGTTCGGCCAAGTCCTCGGAGGTGTGCGCGGGAGACAGCCTTTCGGGTTTCATGTCGTAGAGAACGACCTCAATGCCCCGACGCGATGCCTGCCAGGCCGCCTCGCAGCCCGCCAGCCCTCCGCCCACCACCACCAGTTGGGTGGGTGTGTCCTGCCTGGATTTCATCGTGACCGCACCTCTCCAAAAATGCCCACAGCTCCGCAGAGCGGCCCCCTATGACCCGGGGAAAGGGGAAATCGGCCGTATTCATCCAGCCACGGCCGAGGATAGCCCATCGCCCGTCCCGGCTCGTCGCGAGGACTCATGTTCTCTCCCGAAGCGCTCGGCGCGCAGCCGGAACGGCTCGCAGCCGGCCGTCCCGATCCCCCTCGACCCAGCCGTCAATCTCAAGATCCGTCAGGGCCACGGAAAGCCTTCCCGGTGGCCACCCGAGCGTACGGGCCAGGGCATCGCGGTGGGCCACATCTTGACACAGAAGTCCGTAGACCTTGGCCTCATCGCGGCCCCGTGGCTTCGCTTTCGCTTCGTGGTCGGGGACGATCCCCCCGGTGGGTGCTGATCCAAAAGGCGAAGAAACCGCCTGAAGGACGTCCGAAACATCGAGCACAGGTCGAGCTCCGTCTCGCAGCAGGGCATTTGAGCCCGCAGAGTGAACCGTGTCGATGGGACCGGGCACAACGAGCACCTCCCGCCCCTGGTCCAGAGCATGGCGAGCGGTAATCAGCGACCCGCTCCTGCGCCGAGCCTCCACAACAACCACCGCCTGGACCAACCCACTAATCAGCCGGTTGCGCAGAGGAAAGTGAGGGGCCGCCGGGGGACGGCCGGGAGAAAGCTCGCTGACCAAAACGCCTGCTTGGGCCACGTCGTCCGCCAATTCTCGGTGCTCGGGTGGGTAGACCCTGTCGGGTCCACAGCCCATCACCGCCACCGTGTGCCCCGAAGACGCGAGAGCGCCCCGATGGGCCGCTGCGTCCACGCCTCGGGCCAACCCCGAAACCACCACGAAGCCCGCCTTTCCAAGAGCGGCCGCCAGTTCCCAGGCGACACCCCGGCCATATCCCGTGGCAGCCCGGGCGCCCACAATGGCAATCGAAGGCCGTTGGAGATCGGCGATCTCGCCGCGAGCCAACAGGAGAGGCGGTGGATCCGGGAGAGAGCGCAGTGCGGGGGGATAAAGCGAAGCCGTGAAGGGCAGCGCCCGAATCCCCCGACGGCCCAGGTCACGAATCCAGCCGCGAATCACTCCATCGCCTTGACGGGGCACTTTCCCACTACGGGCCAGGGCCGCCACCGGATCGCCTCCCGTAGCCTGGAGACAATCTCGGGCGAGCACCGGGGACAAGCAGAGGGCCGACTGAAGCCGCAACCAGGCGATAAGCGCGGCCTGGTTGGCTGTATCTGGATCTGCAGGATCGAGAAAATCCCGGGACGTTGCGTCCGTGGAAGTTCGAGTTTCGTGCATCGGGAAGGCTCCCCGGGACCGGGGCTGCTTTTTTAGCAGAATCCACGGCGATTGAAAATCGCCGAGGCAACTCGGTGGTACTCGTTCGCCGAAGCCCGGGTCAAATGCAATTCGGAAGGCAATGCCCCCCGAGATCAGCGATTGGCCACTTGCGACGCCGCCGGACGAACGCGATCACCCACTTCGAGTTCCCTCCGGGAGCCGACCACGTAAGCGACTGCGGTATGGGGCTTGACTTCGACGATGACCAGGCTCGCATCGGTGCGATCGGGGGTCATCACCTGCTTGGAATCGACCCTTTCGTGATGGAGGGAACCCGGGCTGAAGACTTCCATTTCCGATCCCAGGTCCAACCCGTCCGAAGAGCCTCGGTTGATGTAGACGTAATCCCCATCCGCAACTTGACTTCGGCCCTCGGGAATGAATACGATATTTCCCTCGGCGGCCCAGGGAGTCGACTTCACCTCCACCTCGCCTCGAGGAGAAATTCGGGGGATCATACGATCGCCCCGGGCAATTTCGGATCGGGAGACTCGAATTTCGGCAGTCGCGGAATCGCCCTCGACCTCGCGGACCACCAGCCAGCCAAGAATCTCCACGTGGTAACCCAAGTGCCGACCGCCGCGCATATCATAAACCGGCTCGGCATCTCGAAAGAGTGTCAATTCATCGCCTACGGAGACCTCACCCACACCTTGACCGATATAGACTAAATCACCTCCGGCCAGCCATTCCCGGGGACTCGGCGATCCCACCACGCTGGTGGCGGCCTCCACCGCGGAGCGGCTCACGAATCCCATCGCGCCGCGCTCGGCTACGCGAACCCTTCGACGGGGCGCGACGGGTTCGGCGACCACTTCCTCCA
>CAWVXN010000316.1:0-4363 GCA_963933695.1 uncultured Myxococcales bacterium
GTTCCAGCGAATAATCGATCGCACCCGGTGCTCGAGGCCCGGGTCCCCGGGCCTGGGCTTCTGACTCGACTCGTGAATCGAGTTGATATACGCGGTGTTCGCGCTGTAGGGCAGGTAGGCCCCCCGGCGCCGAGCGCGGCGAACCAGTCGACCGACGAGGTAGTGAGCGCGCTCGATGCCTCCGCGCTCGAGTACCGAATCCAGCGCATCCAGCCACTCGGCTGTTTCCGTGGGGTCCTCGTCCCGCTCGAGGTATTCCGCCCCGGGTCGCGCCGGCGTTCCCTGGTCTTCACCCATGTCGCGGCACCGGTCTCCCTCGGCGATGGTCTGCGCCTCGCACGTAAACACGTCGAGCACCAAGAGAACGGGGCTCGGCCTTGTGCCCCCTCAACTCACGCCCCCTCGCTCAAAAAAATCGGTCCTCGACCCTTGGACTCTCAGAACCTACGCCCACTTTAGCCTATTCTCTCTCCCGTCATAGGTATTTTGGGCCAGCCCTCGGAAGGGAGCCGCTCGCTAACGTGTAGGTCCTCCATGGAGAACCCTTGAATGCACAGAGCAAGTCACCGAAGCCTGATCTACATCGCCTGGATCACGATGGCCTGCATCACAATGGCCTGCATCGCGCTCACACTCTGTTCGCCCGCGGCGGGGGCTGAACTTCTCGCCGCCCCCCCCGACTCCGATGCACGCGAGATCGCACGCCGAGCCGAGGACAGCCTCCGAAGCGAGCGCACAGTAATGGACGCGGCGATGACCGTGGTGTCGCCCCGACTCTCCGCGCCCCGCATCGTTCGTTTTCAGTCTTGGGAGGAACGCGATACAAGGCGCTCCATGATCCGCATCCAGAGCCCGGCCAAGGACGCGGGAACCGGGTTCCTCAAGCTCCACCCGAACCTCTGGATGTTTATCCCGCGCGTCGAGCGCACCATCCGCATTCCCCCTTCGATGATGCTCCAGTCCTGGATGGGCAGCGACATGACGAATGACGATCTCGTCAAAGAATCGAGCACTCTGGACGACTACACCCATCGTCTCCTCGGCATTGACCCCGCGCCCGAAGGCAATCCGGATCTCGCCGCCTACGTGGTGGAATACATTCCCAACGAGGATGCTCCGGTGGTCTGGGGCAAGATCGTCACGTGGATCGAGCAAGAACACGGGACCCCCCTCCGGCAGGATTTCTATGATGAAGACGGAGAACTGCTTCGCCAGATGCGTTTTTCGGACATCCGAACCGTTGGCGAAAGAAAAGTGCCTCATCTCTGGGCCATGATTCCCCTGAACAAAGAGGGGCACAGCACCACGATCAAAATTCAAACCATCGTCTTTGACGCCGAGATCGACCCCTCGGTCTTCACCAAGCGAAACCTCCGGCAGGCCCGTCGCTGATGAGCCTGGAATGGCGACTGGCTTGGCGGAACGTGTGGCGCAATCCTCGGCGGACGGGGCTCACCGTGGCGGCCACGGTCTTTGCCGTCGCCCTGCTCGTCATGGCCTCTGCCCTCTCCACCGGGATGTGGGACAAGATCATCGACGACACCGTCGGCATGGCTTCGGGCCATGTGACCCTGACCGGGCCGAATTATCTCGAGGACCGCACCCTTGAGCAGTTCACCTATCTCGATGCGACCCTCCAAGCGCGTCTCGAGGAAAACCCGGCTGTCGCGGGTTTTGCGCCCCGGGTGAACGCCTTTGGTTTGCTCTCCCAAGGCGATGTCACGCGGGGGGTCATGGTGATGGGACTTGACCCACAACGCGAGAGCTCGGTCTCCACCCTTCCCGGCCGAGTCCGCTCAGGGCGATTCCTTGAGGCCAAGGGTTCCAAAGAAATCGTCCTCGGCGAGCGTCTCGCACACGTTCTGGGCGTTGGGGTCGGCGACGAATTGCTCCTCTACTCCGTCGCCTATTCCCTGGAGAGCGCGTACGACCTCTTCCGTGTGGTGGGCCTGATGCGCTTGCCCAACCCTGACCTGGACCGGGGACTGGCGCTGATTTCCCTCGCCGACGCCCAAGCGTTCTTCGTCTACGGCGATCGCCTGAGCGAAATCGCCATCCGGGCCCAAGATGCCGGCGCCTCGTCGAGCCTGGCCGAGGAGCTCGGGCTTTCCCTCGACCCCAAACGGGTAGAGGCGCATCCCTGGCAAGAGGTCATGCCCGATCTCGCACAGTCCGTCGTTCTCGACAAAGCCGGGATGTACGGGATGATTGGCATCCTGGTAGTGGTGGTGTCGTTTGGGATATTCAACACGATTCTCATGGCCGTGCTCGAGCGCAAACGCGAGTTCGGCGTGGTGCTGGCCCTGGGACTGCGACCCCGGGCGATCTTTCGCATCGTCTACATCGAGTCCATCCTGCTTGCCGGTGTGGGCCTTGTCCTAGGATTGCTCGTCGCCATCCCCCTGGCTCTCTACCTCCAGACCCACCCGATTTCCCTTGCCAACAACGAGGAAATGGTGGCTGCCTTCGAAATGGTGGGCGCGGAGCCCTTGCTTTCCGCCAAGCTCGTGGCCAGCAACCCATTGTTCTCAGGGCTGACCATTCTTGTGGTCGCACTGGTGGCCGCCCTATACCCGGCCCTTCGGGCAAGCCGGGGCAAACCCGTGGATGTCCTCCGCAGCCTTTGAAAGGAGCCCCCCCATGCTGAGCACGCTTCGCCTGGCCTGGCGCAACGTGGGCCGAAATCCGCGTCGGACGGGTATCGTCATTACCGCGGTCGCCGTGGGCATCGCGGGGACCCTGATCTCCATGGCGATCTTTTACGGCATGATGTTCCAAATGGTCGACAATGCGATCCGAACCGACCTCGGACATCTTCAGATCCACCCCCCGGGTTACGACGCGGATCCCGCAATCGGCCTGCTTCTCCCAGCCGGCGGACAAACGGAAATCCGCGCCATTGCGGGGGATCCCGTCACCGCCGGCTATGCGCCGCGCATCCGCGGGGAAGGTCTCGTGACCTCGCCCTCGGCGAGCGTGGGCATCCGGGTCATCGGCATCGACCCCCTCCTCGAGCGCGACGTCTCGGATGTCGCCGATTCAATGGTGGCGGGCGACTATCTCGCCCGGCCGCGAACAGCGGTCCTGGGCCGCGGTCTCGTGCGGCGCCTGGGCGTCGAGGTCGGCGACAAAATCGTGCTCTCGGTTCAAGATCTGAACGGGGATATGACAGGTGAGGCCCTCCGAGTCGGAGGTATTTTCCAGAGCCCCCTGGCCGCACTCGACCGCAGCACCCTCTTCCTCGCCCAGAAAGAAGCCGACCACCTCTTCGGCCTCGGCGGGGGCATCAGCGAGATCGTCGTCGTGGCCCATTCACGAGATCAGGCCGGCGGGCTCCAGAAGCGCCTTTCAAGCGCACTGACCGGGCCAGAAATTCGCCGCTGGGACGAATTGCAACCCCTCCTCGCCTCCATTTTGAGTGTGATGGACCAGGTGGCCTGGGGCCTCTATGTGACCATCTTCATCGCCATGGCCTTCGGGATCGCCAACGTACTCCTGATGGCAATTTTTGAGCGTATCCGCGAGATCGGCATTTTGCTGGCCGTGGGGCTCTCGCGCTCACGTCTGGTCGCGATGGTGATCGCCGAGTCGCTCTTTGTCACATTTCTCGGACTGATCATCGGTTTCGGCTTAGCCGGACTCTTTCTCTTCCTGCTCTCGGACGGCATCGACCTCAGCGCCTGGGCCGAGGGAATGAACGCCTACGGGATGGGGACGCGAATCGTCCCGGTCCTGGGCCTTGAGGACTTCACAATTCCAACAGCAGTCGCCCTGGTGACGGCCTTGCTCGCCAGCGCCTGGCCGGCAATCCGCGCCGCACGCTTGCGACCCGCAGAGGCGGTGAGACATGACTGAAAAACCGGCAATCCTCGAGGCAAGCCAACTGGGCAAGGTCTATGAAACCCGGGGCGTCGAAACCTGTGCACTGGCCAATATCGACCTCTGCATCGGCGAAGGCGAATTCACCGCCCTCGCCGGACCGAGCGGATCGGGAAAAACGACCCTGCTGAATCTGATGGGCGCCCTCGACGCCCCCACCCAGGGCGAGGTCCGCCTGGACGGCGAACGGCTTGCGGATCTCGGACCCGCCGCACTCTCCCGGCTTCGCCTGCACAAACTGGGCTTCGTCTTCCAGGCCTACAACCTGATCCCGGTGTTCTCGGCCGCCGAGAACATCGAATTCGTCATGGAACTCCAGGGCATCCCGGGCGCCGAACGCCGGGCCCGGGCCCTCGAACTCCTCGAACAGGTCGAACTCGGCGGGCTTGGCGATAAACGCCCCCTCGAGATGAGCGGCGGCCAGCAGCAAAGGGTGGCGGTGGCCCGGGCGCTCGCGAGTCGGCCACGGATTATCCTGGCCGAC
>CAWVXN010000317.1:0-4337 GCA_963933695.1 uncultured Myxococcales bacterium
CGGCGAAATCCTTGACCCCCACGGCGGCCGGCGGGATCTTGAGGCGGGAGTGCTGCGCGCCACAGATCCCACCCGCTTCGGCGACGATCCCCTGCGCGCCCTACGCGTCGCCCGGCTGACGGCCCAGCTCGCCATGCACCCGGATGCCGAGTTGATCGCCTTGAGCGGCGAGCAGGACCTCTCCGGCGTCGCGCGAGAGCGCATCTTTGGCGAGTTTCGCAAGCTCTTACTCGACGCAAAGCGTCCATCGGCCGCCTTCCACTTTCTCGAAAAGGCGAACTTGCTGGGCCACTTTCCCGAGTTGGATGCCCTGCGCGGCGTCCCCCAGGACCCGCGCTGGCATCCCGAAGGCGATGTCTGGGTCCACACCCTGATGGTGGTGGACGAAGCCGCGGCTCTGCGGCGAGGCGATGAAGACGACCTCCCCCTGATGTTTGGTGCCCTTTGCCACGACATGGGCAAACCCGAGCAAACCCGGATCGAAGAGGACCGTGTTCACGCCCAGGGGCACGAAGCCCGGGGCATCGCTGGTGCAGTGGCCTTCCTCGAAGGGATGCGGGCGCCCAACCGGCTGGTGGCCAAGGTGGCGGGACTCGTCGCGCATCACCTGGCCCCGGCCCTCTACCCCCGGAACTCCGCCGGACCTCGGGGCTACAGGCGCCTGGCGCGAAAGTTGGAAGCCGCCCACGTCTCTATGGAATTGTTGGCCCGGGTTGCCCGAGCCGATCATCTCGGACGCACCACCGAAGAGGCCCTGGCTCGTGTTTTCCCCGACGGCGACCGCTTCCTTCGGGAAGCCGACGCATTGGGGGTGTCCCAAGCCGCCGAGCCGGACATCGTCCAAGGCAAGCACCTGGTGAAACGCGGCCTCGTGCCCGGACCCCAGTTCGCCGAACTCCTGACACGCTGCCGAGCCCATCAGGACGAAACCGGCGAAACCGACCCCGAGCGAATCCTCGATCGGGTGCTCTAATCCCTCTCGCCCCGGATTGGGTTGCCCCGGGCGAAACCGGCTTCAGTCCACGTCTTCCCAGGCTTCCCCATAGTGAATGGTCACCTCGTGACCCGGTTGGATATTGCGGATCGCGTAGAGTTCAAGCCCGGAAAACTCGGCATTGGGACGCTGGGAGTGGTTGAGAAAGCGCAGCCCAGTGCGCCCTTCGATCCCGATCTCACGCTCTTGGTCGTCGAAAACCCAGAGAACGTAGATACCGTCCCGCCGAGTGGGACGGCCCTCGAAGGTCGCGATATGGGCGCCCGGCCGCAGGCGGCGCCGGGCGAATACGCCCCGGCCGTGAATCGGACTCACACGCACTTCGAAGCGCTCTTGCTCGGCCACTCCGCTCTCCCCCCTTTGCTGCGATTCCTAGAATCACTCGGTCCGCCGGTACCGACGGAACCCCCGGGCGTCCCCAGCCCGAATCCATCCTAGGCCGATGCCGACCGCCCCGACAACCGCGCAGCCAAATTGACTCCGCCGATTTTCGGCCACGAGCTTCCTTCTGTAGACTGGCCCCCGCACCCAACCACAGCCCCAGGCCCGTTCAGCCCCGCCTCACTTCACGCCTCCCCACTTCACGCCGCCCTAACCCTCCTCACCCCACCGGACTGGAATCCCATGGCCAAACGTCCCAAATCCTTCACCCTCTCCCCCGAGATTCACGACTACCTGTTGGATCACGGCACCCGACCCGACGCGATTGGCCAGGCCTTGATCGAGGCCACCCGGGAACTCGGAGGCATTTCTGTCATGCAGATTGCGCCCGAACAGGGGGCCTTGATGACCCTGCTGGCCCAAGTCACCGGCGCCCGCCGGGCCATCGAGATCGGCACCTTTACCGGCTATTCGGCGCTTTGCCTGGCCCGGGGCCTGGGGGAGAACGGTGAACTCATCTGTTGCGATAGCAGTGAGGAATGGACACGCATCGGCCAACCCTTTTGGGAGAGCGCCGGTGTCGCCCCTCGGATCGACCTGCGGATCGCCCCCGCCCTGGAAACCCTGGCCGATCTCGCCCGCCAGAAGGCCGCACCCTTTGACCTCGCCTTTGTCGACGCCGACAAGACCAACTACCGCAACTACTGCGAGGCCCTATTGGGCCTGGTTCGCCCAGGCGGGCTGATCTTGGTGGACAACGTCCTCTGGAGCGGCGCGGTCCTCGACCCTGAAGACCAGACCGAAAACACACAGGCGATCCGGGCCTTCAACGAATGGGCGAGCCAAGAGGAACGCTTCGATACGGTGATGCTCCCGATCTCCGACGGTTTGTCCCTGCTCCGCGTTCACTAGCCCTGGGGAGAAGAACCCCGGCTAGCCTGGACGGAACAAAGGCTCGCGCCCTCAGTCCGCCTCTGCCCCCCGGAGCCGCGCGAGCACCGCGCAGAAATCCTCCGGGTCCGGCGCCGCCCCGGTGACCTCTTCAAAACGAACCTCGGCGGCGTGCAGCATGTGGCGGGTCGCCCCGGCCCTCCCTGGGGTGGCGCCGTAGCGCTCATCGCCGAGCACCGGGTGCCCCAGATGGGCAAGGCTGGCCCTGATCTGGTGCAGAAAACCCGTCTTCGGCTCGATTTCCACCAGGGTCGCCCCGGGCAGGGCCTCGATACATCTCATCGTCTGCTGGATTTCACGGGAACGGCCCCGAGCGGATTCCTCGGGGTTCGCCACCCGGACGAGCGCCGGCTTATGACGCGCCACCCGAAGCGGAAGCCGAAGCTCGAGCCCCTCCGCCGGCCAATCGACCTTGCCCTCGACAATGGCGCGGTAACGTTTGGCCACCCGATGCTCGTGAAAGGCCCCACGAATCCGGGCCCAGGGCTCGGGTTCGGTGGCTACGAGAACCACACCCGAGGTGTCCACATCCAGACGGTGGACCACCCCACTGCGTAGCCCCCCCTCGCCTACCCCGTGAACCTCGGGACGAAGCACCGCCACGTGACCCAGCAGGGTTCCGGTCTCGTCCGGTCGAAGCGGGTGGACGGGCATCCCTGGGGGTTTGTCCATGGCCAGCCAGCCCGCCCCTTCGGCCAATTGGGTCGGCTGGGTCTCACTCGCCTCGGGGGCCGGGACCCGCTGGTCCGCCGGCGCCACGAAGGCCTCCACACTGAGCTCACCGCTTACCGGAAGCACCATGCCCTTGTCCCCGAGCGTGAGCAAGCGCTGGCCCAGAGAGACCGCCCCCCTCTCGAGCAGCCGGCGCGCCTGGCCCCGGGACAGATCGAGTTCCGCCGCCAGAAAAAGGTCCAGCCGAACCCCCGCATTCGCTGGAGAAAGCGAAACAATTCGGGCGCTTGGAGCATTGGGGCGAGACTCTGGACCGGCTTCGTTCATGGTTTCTCCAAGACCCGGGCCGGCAGCGCCGGGGGGGGGCCAGTGTAGCGGGGTCATCTCGACAGGAGATCCGCCCCTCGGTTACCCTCCCAGCGCCCGCAGCCCACCCCGGGCGTTGGCCTCTGGGCCAGGGTTCTTGGGACGTCCGGCTCGCCGGGTCACTTCGAAGCTGGACAATACCCGGGTTCCCCCTCTAACAACTCGAATACCCAAAAGCACGGTAGAAAAAACCATGGTTAAAGAGGCAAACCTTTCCCCGCACATCGCCGTAATGGACACCACTCTGCGCGATGGAGAACAGACCCCCGACGTTTCGTACACGCCGGCGGAGAAGCTCCAACTCGCGCGGATGCTCCTGCTTGAAGCCGAGGTCGATCGCATCGAAATCGCCTCGACTCGGGTATCCGAAGGCGAGCGCGAAGCGGCCCGGTCCATCGCCGCGTGGGCCCGCAAGGCCCGGGTGATCCAGCGCGTGGAAATCCTGGGCTTCTGCGACGGCAAGACCTCGGTGGACTGGATCGCCGATGTGGGGGGCAAAGTCCTGAACCTCCTCGCCAAGGGATCCGAGAAACACTGCCGGGAGCAACTCCGGCTCAGCCCCGAGCAGCATCGAGCCCGAGTCGAAGAAACCGTCCGCTATGCCCGGCGCAAACGCCTGACGGTCAACGTCTATCTCGAGGATTGGTCGAGCGGGGTGCGCGATTCCTTCGACTACGTCTTCGCCTTCGTGCAGCATCTGCGCGAACTCCGGGTGGCGCGCATCTACCTGCCCGACACCCTGGGTATTTTCTCGCCGAACGAGATAACTCGCTACGTCGGGCTGATGACAGGAACCTGGCCCCAGGTCGATTTCGAATTCCACGGCCACAACGACTACGGCCTCGCCACGGCCAACTGCCTGGCCGCTGTGGAGGCCGGGGCCCGGGGCGTCCACACCAGCGTCAACGCCATGGGAGAACGCGCGGGCAACTCATCCCTCACCGAGGTGGTCACCGCCCTTCACGATCACCCG
>CAWVXN010000318.1:0-4319 GCA_963933695.1 uncultured Myxococcales bacterium
GGGCGAGCGCTCCAAACCCGAATCGACGAAGGGCCCGGACGCGCCCGGCCAAAATCCGGGGCGCCCGCCGAAGAGCCCTCCGGAACCCACCACCAAAACGCGCTGGGGGTCGGGGTGCGCCCCCGCGGCAAGCGCCTCACCCCGGGCCGGTTCACCCGAAGCCGCTACTCCGGCGACAGACATCCCGGCCAGGGGCGAGCCCGCTCGGGCCCAGGGCCCGGTAAAGGTTCGGGCGCGCAAGAGGCCTCGGTCGGTGGCCAGCCAAAGGAAGCCGCCCGGCCCACCAACGATCCGCACCGCCCCGGCCCCGGCGGGCCAGACCGGGTAGACAATTTCCCAACGGTGCGGCCCCACCCGTCCCGGCAGCGTTCGCGCCAGGGCACGCGGGTAGACGACCACAACCTCGGATCCGGCGAGGTCCAAAGCCAGATCCACCGGCGAGTCCTCCAGGGGCCGGCCCGGTATCCGTACCCGCCGAGCCGAGCCGGGCTGGATGCCATCGGGCTCGCCGGCAATAAAAAGATGCCAGAGACCTTGCTCCGCCAGAAGCCAGAGTTCCCAACCGCGCGCTCCCCCGCTCGATATCGCATCGCCCAGGGCGGCGGCCTGGAATGCGCCCCGGGGCAGCCCGTCGCCAAGGCGACGCCAGGCCAGGCCGTCGTGGGAAATGAAGGCGCCACCCGCTCCGGCAGCGACGTGCAGATTCTCCGAAGAGGTCACTCGCAGGATCCTCCGGGCGGCGGCGCCGGGTCCCGGCGATCGGTCCTCCAACCGGCCTCCCGCATCCAGGCGCCAGAGTCCGTTCAACGAAGCGATCCAGAGCGCGCCGGAACCGTCGAAATGAAGGTCGCTGATGCCGTCGACCCGGGCGGCGCGGCGCCAGCCCACCGGCTCCTCGGACGCCAAAGGCCAGACCGCCAACAAGGCGCCGTGGGAATCCGCCACGGCCACTCGTCCCCTGGGCGAATCCAGAGCAACGGCGAGCAGAGGGCCCTCGGCCCCGCTCACGGTCAGCCGACGCCAGTTCCAACCCGGGTCGGCGTATTCGGCGGGCACCGCCCACGCCACCCGGGCCAGAGGGAGCAAGAGCCCGGCCAGAACTCCGAGTACCAGGGATCTGAGTACCAGGCGTCTGAGTACCAGAGATTTCAGGACAAGAGATCTCAGGACAAGAACACGACGGCCCCAGGGAACCACGACCGGGGGATGCGGGGGGCGCAGAGCCGATTCCGGTTGTCGATCGGGTCGTGGAGAGCCAATGAGCATGGCTCTCCCAAGGAGCAAGAGTCATGCCGCGCCGGCGGCTCAAAAACCGGGCGGCGACCGACGAAAAACCCCTCCCCGAGTCCCTCTGTCCCTCTGCGGTCACGGCGAAGCCGGTCCGAATATCCACGCCAAGGGGACCTCGGCGACCCCCCAGCACACCGGCCCAGGGACCCGGGAAGGTCTCGGTTTCCCGGCGCCCATTCGGGGTGCTTGACTCGCCGCCCCGGCTCCAGAAAACTCGCGGACCATGCAACCGCTCGCGCCCTCCCTCCTGCCGACGCTGCTCGCCTTCGGGCCCGAGCACGCGCCGAGGTCCGAATGACCACCGCCCCCCGAGAAACCGGTAGTTCTCGGCCCATCGTCGCTCTCTCGGGCGGCGTAGGCGCCGCCCGCTTTCTGCGGGGCCTCGTCCGTGTCGCGCCCCCCGAAGACGTGGTCGCCATCGTGAACACCGGGGATGACCGCGAATTCTACGGGGTGCACGTGGCCCCGGACCTCGACATTGTCACCTACACCTTGGCCGGGCAGGTGAACGAGAGCCTGGGCTATGGGCTCGAGGGCGATCGCTTCGAGGTCGTGGACACCCTGGACAAGTTGGGCCACGAGGCCTGGTTCCGCCTGGGCGACCGCGACTTCGCTCACTGCCTGCACCGCACCCTGCGGCTGAAGGCCGGGGCGGGCCTTGCCGAAATCACCGATGAACTTCGCCGGACCCTTGGCGCGGTTCCCCGGATCCTGCCCATGTCCGAGGATCCCTGCCCCACCCTGGTCAATCTCCGCGACGGTCGGCAGATGCATTTTGAGGACTACATGATCCGCGAGGGCGCTCCCGATGCGGTGACATCGGTGGATCTCAGCGCCGCCCAGGTGGCCCGCCCGGCCCCCGGCGTGCTCGAGACCATCGCCCAGGCCCGGGCCATCGTGGTCTGCCCCAGCAACCCGGTGGTTTCCATCGGGCCGATCCTGGCGGTGCCCGGCATCGCCGAGGCCATCGCGAAGAGCCCCGCGCCCGTGGTGGCGGTTTCGCCCATCGTGGGCGGGGCGCCCGTCAAGGGGCCGGCCAGCCAACTGCTCCGGGGCATCGGGGTGGAGGTCTCGGCCCTGGGCGTCGCCCGGCATTACCAACCCTGGATCGACGGCTACGTGTTCGATCAGCGCGACGCCGAACTCGAGAGCGACATCAAGGCCCTGGGCCTCAAGACCCGAGTCACCGACTCGATGATGGTGAGCCCCGATGCAGCGGCGCGCCTGGCGGCCGCCGCCCTCGAACTCGCGGAGTCGGAAACATGACGGCCGCCGTGATTCCCGTAAAATCCCTGGCGGCGAGCAAGTCCAGACTGCTCCCCGAGTTGCCCCGAAAACAACTCAACGCGCTTTGTCTCGCCATGCTCGAAGATCTGATCGGAGCCCTTCAACAAACCCCGGGAATCGACCGCGTCGCCGTCGCGACCCCGGATGATCGGGTGGCCGAGCACGCGCTCCGTCTGGGCGCCCACGCGTTGCACGGCCCCGACCCCGGGCTGAATGCGGCGATCGATGCCGCCCCGGGCAAACTCGGCCTGGCGCCAGAGGCCCCCCTGCTCGTCGTTCTGGGCGACGTGCCGGGTGCCCAGCCCGGCGAGGTGCAGCGGCTCTTCGATGCGTTGGACGCCATGGGGCCGGGCCCGGCCGCGGTCCTCGCCCCTTCCCGGGACGGTGGCACGTCGGCGCTCCTGCGCCGCCCCTACGCCGCCCTGCCCTCGTGCTTCGGCCCCCAAAGTGCTGCCCAGCACCGGGAGGCGGCCCAAATAGCGGGCGTCCCTCTGTGCGAAATCGAGCTCCCCTCACTGGCCATCGATCTGGACCGTGCCGAAGATTTGCGGAGTTTCCTTGGGCAAAAGGAAGGCGGCGCCTGCACCCGGCTTCTGCTCGAGAGCCTGGGCTGGTCGGCCGAACCCCTCGCGGCTTCGGCTCCTATCACGAAAAAATCCACCCCGGTGGATCCAACATGAGGCGCCGTCCATGACCGATTCAGTCACTTCTCCCGCCGTTCCGGCCCCGATCCGCATGACCGCCCTGGGCGGGATTCCGGCGGTCAATGCCGGCGACGACCTGGCCGGGTTGATTCACACCGCGGCCGACGCAGCCGGGCTGGACTTGGGCGAGGGCATCCTCGTGGTCTGCCAGAAAATCATCTCCAAGGCCGAGGGCCGCACCCTTGCCCTGGCCGATGTCGAGCCCAGCGCCGAGGCGATTCGCATCGCCGAGGAAGACGGCAAGGATCCCCGACACGTGGAAGTCGTTCTGGGCGAAAGCGTTCGCGTGGTGCGAAGGGGTCGCGGGGTGATGATCTGCGAGACCTCCCACGGGCTCGTCTGCGCAAACGCTGGAGTCGACCTCTCGAACACTCCGGGCAGTGATATCGCCGTGCTGCTGCCCGTGGACAGCGACGCCTCGGCGACTCGGCTGCGCGACGGACTCGCCGCCCTGGGTCACACCAACCTAGCCGTCGTGGTCAGCGATACATTTGGCCGGCCCTGGCGCGAGGGTTTAGTGGATGTCTGTATCGGCTCTGCGGGCATCGCCCCCATCGCCGATATCCGGGGCAGCCAGGACTGGATGGGTCGAGAACTCCAGGTCACCACCATGGCCACGGTGGACCAACTCGCCGCCGCCGCTGGGCTGCTGATGATCAAGGATGCCGGCATTCCCGCGGTCTGGATCCAAGGCGTTCCCCGTGTTGGCGAGGGCAAGCTGGCGGACCTGCTGCGCAAGCCCGAGGAAGATCTCTTCCGCTAGGCCCCACCGGACCCGGACCCGTTCCGTCTTTCTTTCTCTCCGCCTTTCTTTCTCTCCGCCCTTCTTTCTCTACGCCTTTCTCTTTCTACGCCTTCCCCTCTCTCCGTCCTTCTTTCTCTACGCCCTGGCTTCGATTCTCAAGTCTTTTGCGTCCGCTCGCGCATACCCCTCATCCGAGCGTTCAATCCCGGGGCCGCTTGCACCGGCCCACCCGCGGAAGACAGGCAGCGGCCCCGAGGGCGCTGGCCCGAGAAGCGGCACAAAAGAAAGGGCTC
>CAWVXN010000319.1:0-4299 GCA_963933695.1 uncultured Myxococcales bacterium
GCGTGGGTTCGGCGTCCATCGCCCACTCCGCCGCGCGTACCCAGGAACCCCTGCGTGAAGGTCTAGTGGCACTCCTCGAACCCTTCATCGACACGGTGGTGGTTTGCACCATGACGGGCCTGGTCATCGTGGTGAGCGGTGCCTACGAGCACCCCGATGCCGGCGAGAGCATCGCGATGACGGCTTTTGCGTTTGCCACGGTTTTCCCCTGGTACCCCGTCGTGCTTTCCGTGACCGCCGTACTCTTTGCCTTCAGCACCATGATTTCGTGGAGCTACTACGGTGAGAAATGCTGGGAGCATCTCTTCGGTCAAAAATCGGTTTTTCTCTACAAGATTATTTTTCTCTTCTTCTGCTGGGCCGGTGCGGTATTCAACGCCGCCAGCGTTCTGGAGTTCGGCGACCTGATGATTCTCGGCATGGCATTTCCCAACATCCTCGGTGTGGTGCTCTTGACCGGCCCATTAAAAGAGGACCTCAAATCCTACATGCGACGCCTGAAGGCCAATGAATTTCCCCGTCACGATTAGATCCGTGATTCGAATTCTTGCCAAGACGAAAGGAAACACATGACGACCGAAATTGGGCGACTTGGAGTCTGGGCCTCCCTGGATGGACTTTCCGCCCCGGACGCCGCCGCCTTCGCCCAGCGTCTCGAGGCGTGGGGATACTCGGCCCTCTGGACCCCAGAGGCCGTGGGCCGCGACCCCTTCAGCTTGATCGGCTACCTAGCGGCAAAGACCGAAACCCTCGTCTTTGCCACCGGCATCGCGAACATCTACGCCCGGGACCCCATGACGATGAAGTCCATTCACAAGGCACTCGGAGAACTGGCACCCGGCCGTTTCGTTCTGGGCCTGGGAGTCTCCCACGAACACTTGGTCAAGCGCGTCCGGGGCCACGACTACACCAAGCCCCTGTCCACCATGCGGGGCTACCTGGACGCCATGGAGGCCGCCCTCTACATGGGTGCCGAGCCCGCCGAGGAAGCCCCCATTGTGCTGGCCGCTCTACGCGACAAGATGCTCGGGTTGGCTGCCAGCCGAACCCGGGGCGCCCACCCCTACCTCGTCCCACCCGCCCATACGGCTCGCGCCCGGAAGCTGATGGGCCCCGACGCCTGGCTCTGCCCGGAACAGATGGTTCTGCTGGAAAGCGATCCCAAAAAGGCGCGTGCGGTGGGACGCGCCAATCTCAAGGTCTACATCGGCCTGCCCAATTACCAAAACAACATCAAGCAATTCGGCTTTACCGACGAGGATTTTGCCAACGGGGGCAGCGACCGTCTGGTGGACGAAATCATCGCGTGGGGAGACGTGGCGACAATCCGGGCGCGCATCCAGGCGCACTGGGACGCCGGCGCCGATCATGTCTGCATCCAGGCCTTTCGCAGCGACGGAAAGCCCACCCCCGACGAAACCCTCCTCGAAGCCTTGGCTCCCCATGTCTGATTCCCAAGCCAACCGGCGCAGCTTCTGGGGCTGGGGGCTCGAGGGCGAAGGGCCCGATGCCGCCCAGCAAGAGGGCATTCGCAAGACCATGGAGCAGAGGCTCGGGCTCTCCCTCTCCCTGGCACCCGAACCCCAACTCGCCGACATCGCCTTGCCCAAGCCCCGAATCGCCGCACCCGAGAGCCTGGCAACCCGCTGCAGCACCGACCCCTTCGAGCGCGCCGGGCACAGTTATGGGAAGAGCTTCCGGGACGTGGTGCGCGGCGCCCGAGGCGACTTTTCGAGTCCACCGGATTTCGTTGCCTTCCCCGAGGACGAGGGCGACGTCGCCGCACTTCTCGACTGGGCGACGGATGCCCGAGTCATCGTTGTCCCCTACGGCGGGGGCTCGAGTGTGGTTGGCGGCGTGGAGTGTGTGCTCAGCGGAGATTACCAGGGCGTACTGAGCATGGATCTCTCCCGGCTCAACCGAGTGCTCGAGATCGACCGGGCTTCCCGGGCAGCCCGGATCCAGGCCGGCATCTTCGGCCCGGCCCTGGAGAATGCGCTTCGGCCCCACGGCCTGACCCTGCGCCATTTTCCACAATCCTTTGAGTTTTCGACCCTGGGTGGCTGGATCGCAACGCGCTCGGGGGGCCACTACGCAACGCTTTACACCCACATCGACGACTTCGTCGAAGGCATGCGGGTCATCACACCCCAGGGCCCCGTGGAGAGTCGTCGTCTGCCCGGGTCCGGGGCCGGGCCCAGCCCGGATCGGCTATTCCTGGGCAGCGAGGGCAGCCTCGGGGTGATCACCGAGGCCTGGATGCGCCTACAGGATCGCCCCACCCACCGAGCTTCGGCCACCTTGCGCTTTCCGGGCCCCGATGGCTTCGTTCGGGGGGCCGAAGCGGTGCGTGGCCTCACCCAGTCGGGCTTGGCCCCCACCAATTGCCGCCTGCTCGATAGCGGCGAGGCTCTGCAGTCGGGCGCGGGCGACGGCCAGGAATCCGTTCTGGTGCTCGGCTTCGAATCCGCCGACCACGGGCTTCAGGCCTGGCTGGACCGGGCGCTGGAAATTTGCGCCGATGCCGGCGGCGTCCTGCCCGAGGGCGGCGCCAAGATCCAGCACCAGAGCCCGGGGACGGGAGACGGCGGCGCCCAGCGCGAAGGCGCCGCCGGTGCCTGGCGCAACGCGTTTCTGCAGGCCCCCTATGTGCGCGACTCGCTCGTCCGGATGGCGGTCATCTGCGAGACCTTTGAAACCGCGGTCACCTGGGACCGCTTCCCCGAATTTCACCGGGAAGTCACCGCCGCGGTCCAAGACGCCATCGGCCGAGTTTGCGGGAGCGGCACGGTGCAGTGTCGGTTCACCCATGCCTACCCCGATGGGGCGGCCCCCTATTACAGCGTGATGGCCCCCGGCCGGCGGGGGAGCGAACTCGAGCAGTGGGCCGAAATCAAGGCGGCGGCCAGCGAGGCCTTGATCGCCCACGGCGGCACCATCACCCACCATCACGCGGTGGGGCGCGATCATCGCCCCTGGTATGACGCCCAGCGTCCGGATCTCTTCGGCCGGGCCCTGGATGCCGCCAAGCGCGAACTCGACCCCGGTCACATCTTGAATCCGGGCGTGATCATCGACTGACCCTGGCTTCTTTTCTCAAGCGCGCATCCTCAAGCGCGTAGCTAAGCCCGCATCCTCAAGCCGATATCTGAAGCCCGAGTGCGGGTGCGGCCCGGCGGGGAGAGGCGAAGAGCGAGACATCCCCACCCTCCGGCTTTCCCATGGCGGCGGATCCGCCTATGCTTGGCCGCCCATGACTCGAATCAACGAGCACTACCAGAAACTCCAGGCAGGCTATCTCTTTCCCGAAATCGGACGCCGGGTAAGCACCTTTCAGGCCGAAAATCCCGACGCCCGAGTCATCAAACTCGGCATCGGGGACATCACCCTGCCCCTGGCCCCGGCCATCGTCGAGGCCATGCACGCCGCGGTGGACGAGATGGGCGAAGAGGCCCACGGCTACGGCCCGGAAAATGGCTACGGGTTTCTGACGGAAGCCATCTGCGCCCACGATTACGCGCCCCTCGGCGTCTCCCTCGATCCCAGCGAGATCTTCGTCTCCGACGGCAGCAAGCAGGACAGTGGGAACATCCAGGAGATCTTTGATCTCGGTTCCAGCCTCTGCGTCACCGATCCCAGTTACCCCGTCTACGTGGACACCAACGTGATGGCCGGGCGCACCGGCGAGGCGGACGAGGCCGGCCGCTACCAGGGCATCGTCTACCTGCCCGCGACCGAAGCCAATGCCTTCATGCCCGGTCCCCCGGATGAACGCGTGGACCTCGCGTACCTGTGCTCCCCCAACAACCCCACGGGCGCCGTCGCCACCCGGGAAAACCTGACCCAATGGGTCGACTGGGCCCGACGCAACGAGGCGACGATTCTCTTCGACGCCGCCTACGATGCCTTCATCCAGGACCCGAACCTTCCGCGCTCGATCTTCGAGATCGAGGGCGCCCGGGAGTGCGCCATCGAAATGCGCAGTTTCTCCAAGCGCGCGGGCTTTACCGGAACGCGGTGCGCCTATATGGCGATCCCGAAAACCGTGATGGGGCGCAGCGCCCAGGGCGAAGCGATCTCCCTCAACGCGCTCTGGTCCCGGCGCCACGCGACCAAGTTCAACTCGGTCCCCTACGTGATCCAGAAGGCCGCAACCGCGGTTTTCTCCGAGGCCGGTGCCGCCCAGACCGCCGAGCAAATCGCCTACTACATGGACAATGCACAGCGCATTCGCCAGGGACTCGGCGGAGCGGGCTTTGCGGTCTTCGGTGGGGAGCACGCACCCTATATCTGGATGCG
>CAWVXN010000320.1:0-4299 GCA_963933695.1 uncultured Myxococcales bacterium
TTTTCGAATCACTTTGCAGGACATCTCCGCTTGGGCTTCCTCGTGGAAGCCCAAAAAGATGGGGTCACCCAGGCAAATCATCGGATTGTCGACTTGATAGTAAAAGAGGCGGTCGACACCCCGGGCCTCCATGTCGGCCAGGATCCCTGAATTGTCTAGCGCCATGAGAGTTCCGCCATGGCCGTCGGGGCTCTCGGCAATGCGGTGCCGATTCTCCAGAATCAGCCGGCCCTGAAAATCCCAGGCCGGAAGCATTCCCTGGGTAAAAATACGCACGGATTCGGGGGCCAAGCCGAAATAGCCCTCGGCACTGAAAATCGCCCGGGTTGCTTCATCGGTCGCCTGGCTGGTCATGATGTACCAAGGGATCGAGTGCCCCGACCGCCGGCAAAGCCCGCGGATTTTCTGGGCCTGAAGGGCAAAAAGACTTCTTCCCGAAACCGGTCCCACGGGAAACGCGCCCTTGGGGCCGTCGAAGCCCAAGCGCGTACCTTGGCCGCCGGCCACCACGCACAGGCCCACTCGGCCCGCGCCCAGGAGCTCCAACCCTCGGCGACGCGCGGCGTCCACGCGGGCAAGGTCGCCTCCGTGTTCGGGCAAGGGAATCGCCTCGCCGGGAGTAATGGGGCCGAGTTCGGAGCCCGTTCCCAGGCACTCCACCGCTGTCTGGCGCTGCTCTATCAAGAGCGGTAGCGAAGCGACTAGCCGGGTGGCTTGGTGGGCAAGGGCGTCCCGCTCCTGGGGATCGAGTTGGTCCCAGAATTCAAAAACGTGGCCCTGGCCATGCGCCTCGAAGCGCTGACGAAGAACCTCGATGTCGAGTGTCTCTGCCTTTAGATCGGCTAACACGATTTAAGCGGCCCCCATGAACCGTGGCGAAATAGCACACGGCCCGCCCGGGGAAAACCGGTGGTGACCCGGTCGGGGCCGACGGACCCCTAAAGGACGCGAGGAGGGGGCTGGGTGGGGCCTGGGCCGCCGGGGGCGTCGTGGGACTGCCGCGTAGATAAACTTTCTAATTCCTATTTAACATAATCTATCTTATCGGACGTAATGAAGAATCAAATAATATGGGAATCCGCTGGGGGGAAGGCGATTCGACGAGGCCGGGGATGACTGGGTATAGGTCGGGATCTCCTGGCCCAGAGGCACGCCACAGCCCCTAACACCGGTCCTGGGGACCCCAGGCCGGCTCGGTTTCCTCACGCGATCGGCCAGGGACGCGGTTTCAGATAGGTTCCATCGCACCGCAGTGGCTCGGGGCCGGAGCGCTCAGTCGGAAGTTGTCCCGACGCGCAGTTCATCGAGCTGGGCCTGGAGAAATTTGGGCAGCGTAAAAGTCGGTTCGCTTCGGATCAATTCATCGGCCATCCCCAGCGCCGCGCTCGGCTCGCCCGCGTGGATATACGCGCGAATAGCCGCGGCTCGGTCTCCGGACTGGAGCGCATAGTTGGCCGTGGTACTGGCCTGGGTATACGCGTTGGCGGCCTCCGCCCACTGTTCGGTCTGCTCGTACACCGAGCCGAGCCGGCTCCACAGGAAGCCCCGCAGGGCATTGCCGTCCGGGAGTGAATCGAGCCCAACTTGATATGACATGACCGCGGCTTCGGAATCACCCAGGGCCTGGTGCAATCGGCCAGCTTCGAGGAAGGCAACTCCACCGGGCCCGCTCCCCGAATGGGCGGAACCGACAGCTGTATACCGCTCGATGAATTCCTCGCGAATTTCACGGGCTGCCTCGGGATTCGCGGGCTCCGGAATCGAAATACTGCCGGGAGCGGCTCCCATGGCGAGTCGATATTCGGTCTGAACCTCGCTCAATGCCGTGTCGGCTTGGCTATTGGCCTCCTCGGTGCTGGAGGAAACGTATCCCCAGCCTCCGGCCACGATCAGGATTCCCACCATTGCGGTCAGAATTGAGCGCTGGTTCTCGGCCAACCAAAAAACCAGGCGATCGCCGGCGGATTCCATTTCGTCCAGGGTTTTCGTCGCTGATCCTTCTGTAGTCGGTTTTCTATTACGACGGGCCAATGTTTTCTTCCTCGTGTTCGGGGGCTTGGTTGGGGTCCGCTTGCACCTTGGGCGCCGAGTGTATCGGAGACGCGCAGGAGTTCGACAGCGAATTTCGTGTTCTGGAGTTCCTGTCGTGAGTTTATTCCACCGACGTCCTCCGGCCGCGCAAGTGGAGCCGGAGCGGACAGCCCTCGAACCCAAAACTGTCGCGCAGGCGATTTTCCAGGTATCGACGGTAGGAAACCATCACCGAGTCGGGATCGGTACAGAAAATCACGAAGCGAGGTGGTTGCACCCCGACTTGCGAGGCATAGAGAAATTTTAGCGGGGTCGTCCGGTTGCCCTTTCGGGCCATCCCCGGGTCGTGGCGCCGGATGGCGTCGGCCAGCCAGCGGTTCAGTTCTGCGGTGGGGACCCGCCGCAGGGAAGCTTCGGTGACCCGCCGAATGGCGGGCAGCAGGCGACTCAGGCCGGCCCCGGTCAGGGCCGAGAGGGATACGATGGGTGCGTCTTCAAGAAAGCGCAGCCCGTGCTGTACGTCCTCCAGTGCCGATTTTCTTTGCTCGCCGTCCAAGCGGTCCCGCTTGTTGGCCACGATGACCACGGAGACGCCCATATCCCGGGCCAAGCGTGCCACATGGGCGTCCTGGTCGGTCAATCCCTCCTCTGCATCCACCACCACGAGCGCGACCTGGGCGCGCTCCAGAGCCCGAACCGCCATCAGGGCCCCCACCCGCTCGCCTGTCCCTTCGCGCCGGCCGGGTCGTCGCATACCCGCGGTGTCCACCAAAACGTAGGACTCCCCGTCGTAATCAAATTGGATATCGATGGAGTCGCGGGTCGTTCCAGCCTCGTCGGAAACGACCACCCGCTCCTCGCCCAGGAGTCGGTTCATGAGCGAACTCTTGCCCACGTTCGGTCGGCCCACCAAAGCGATTCGGGGAATTGCTGGGTCGGTGGGAGCCGCGTCGACATTGTCCTGCGGCAGGGCATCCACCAGATCCTCGAGCGCGTCGAATGCCCCGCCCCCGTGCTCGGCGGAAATCCCCTTCATGCGGTCGAAGCCCAGGCTATAGAAGTCCAGGAGCCGGTCCTCGTGATGTCTGGGGTTGTCGATTTTGTTGACCAATAGAGAAAGTGGCTTGCGTGTCCGCCGCAGGGTCCGTGCAATGGCTTCGTCCTCGGGGAGGAGGCCCGCCTTGCCATCGACGACGAAGATAATGGCGTCGGCATCCCGCACCGCCGACTCGGCCTGGGCTTGAACCGCCGCGGGCAGCCCGCGCTCGGCGGCGGCGTCGAGCCCGGCTGTGTCCACCAGGCGGATCGCCCTGCCCTGGATCTCCAGTTCCTCGGCTATCCGGTCCCGGGTCAAACCCGGGCTATCGGCGACCAGAGCTCGCCTCCAGCCCGCGTATCGGTTGAAGAGCGTAGACTTGCCTACATTGGGGCGGCCGACGATTGCCACGATCGGGATGGGTGCTGAAGAGTCCATATTGGCGCGCACCATAGCTCGCCGGTGAACAAACGGGCGTCTCGGTCAACGCGCCCCCCGCCACCACTTCCGCCCCCGTGCCCACCCCCGTGCCCATCCCCGCGCTTGACAAGGGGACTGACCCATCCCTAGGCTGGCCGCGATTCTCTCGGAGGAACTCGTGTGATCCGGATCTCGATGCCATCCTGTTCTCCCCCGCGTTCTCCCGGTCCGTGGACCGTTCGACCGGGCGCTGTGTTGGTACTCGGCGTGCTCCTTCTGGGCCTGGTGCCCGGTCCCGCCGCGGCGACGCCGGACACCCTTCGCCGGGGCCTGGGCAACATCATGATGGGGCCTTTCGACATGGCCCTCTCGCCGATTCAGGGCATCTATACCGTGGCCCGGAACCTCGAGGAGATCGACGATACCCCCGGAGTTCGCTTTGCATTCGCGATCCCCGGTTGGGGTTGGCTGACAATGGTCAATTTTGGCGGGGGAATGATTCGGACATTGACGGGCACCCTCGAGGTCATCCCCGGCGTCATTCTCTTCGCCTCGGAGGCCGATGTGGATCCCCTCTTCGACCCCGTCGACGACGCGGGCGCCCTTTTCGAGTGGGACAACCCGTTGATCGACGTCGAAAACCCGTGGGTCTATTACAACCCCTTGGTGGCGCCGTTCGCGATCCGAGTGAAGATGGGCATCAACTACACGCGCCCCGAGTACTAGGCTCGAGCGAGCAGCTCGGCGACCCATTGCATCGGGCTACTGCGAGCCTCGGCAGAAATCTTCGACGTGCTTGAAAATCGCGTCTC
>CAWVXN010000321.1:0-4265 GCA_963933695.1 uncultured Myxococcales bacterium
TCATTCTTTGGCTCCGAGCAGGTGCCCGGAGCGATGGTGGTGGTGGGGTGGGGCGATACTCTTCAGCCTACTTATACCTACCTATAACTACCTATACCTACCTGCGGCGGGATTTACCGCCCAGGGCGAACCGTTCAGCTCCCATTTCCCATTGCCGAAGACCAGAGGAACTCCATGTTACGTGTGTCAGCCCCGCCCCTCGTGATCGCCCATCGCGGCGCCTCGGCTTATCGCCCGGAGAATACGCTTCCCGCCTACGCACTGGCTGTGGAGCAGCGCGCGGACATGATCGAGATCGACCTGCATCTCAGTCGGGATGGGGCCATCGTGATTGCCCACGATGCCGACTTGGCCGCCCTCGGCGGCGAGGGCGCCATTGGGGAGCGAACCCTGGCCGAGTTGAGAGCCCTCAGCGTGGGGGGCGACGAGGCTACGATGATTCCCACCCTTGAGGAGGTTCTGGACCAATTCGGCCATGTGTTGCCATTCAATCTGGAACTCAAGCGGGGGAGGGGAGGGCCCTATCCCGGGCTGGAGGCTCAGGCTCTCGAGGTGGTGGAGAATCGGGGCCTGTTGGAGCAGACGATTTTCTCTTCGTTCGAGGATTCGATTTTGGCCGAACTTCGACGCATTTCCCCGGCGGCGCGCTTGGCTGCTCTGGTGGACCCCCGGCAGCCCCACCTGGACAAACTGCTCGACCGTGCCCACGGGCTCGGCGCCGAGGCGGTGAATCCCCACTTTTTGCTGGCCAGCGCCGACTTGATTCGGGCTGCCCACTCGGCTGATCTCGCCGTTTATGCTTACACGGTGGACGATCCAGCACGTATGCACGATTTGATCAATGCGGGAATCGACGGCTTGTTCACCAATCGCCCGGACCGGATGCGTGCGGTGGTCGACCAAGCGGAGGGGGGGAGCGATGGCGACCCGAAGTGATTGGTCCGGCGGCCCAACCGCCGCTCATACTCGCTGATCGCTCGCGGCTCCCCTTCCGTTGGCAACGTGTTGCGAGCGCTGAATCCATCGCTGTTTACGAGGTGTATCGTACGTAAATGTACGTGGCGAATACCTAGGTCAAGATTGGGTCAACTCGGATATTCGAAGGTGCGCGACCAAGGCAAGCTTCTGTCATAGCCTCTGCTCCGGCTGCCGCGAAGAATACCGAGTTCGCTATTTCGGCGTAAAGGTCTCGGCACTCGTTGCGACATGATCCCAAGGATTCGGACTGCTCGGTCTGGCGATGTGCAGGACGGTCGAAATAGTCGGCGTTCCGCTTCGATCGTCGCAGGTCCCGATCCACGAACTGATGCTGCCGGACCCTCCAAACCGAACTGCGAATGAGAAGACGCTGGCGACGGTGTGCTTCTGACCCGTCCCGGAGTTGAGCCAACCACTCACCGTGAACCAAAGGTTAGGAACCGATGCGAGCCCGTAGCGGCCGCGCAAAGCGCCCGTCTCCGGATCGACGGATTGGATATCGAGGGTCGAGGCGAACTCGTTCTGCCAAGCACCGATTGGATGAAGGCAATTCACGGGCTTCGCGGCACTTGGGGTGGGCGACGCAAGACTCAGTCCGGCGATGGCAACCAGGAGCATGGGGGCGACGATCAGGATTCTCATGGATTGGGCCTTTCTGTAAGGAGATCGTCTGGGCGTCGACGATCGCTATTTGGACCTGACCTCAGGCACATGTGGCCGGTTCGAGCTACGTAGAAGCTCCATCGAAGAGTTCACGATTGGCGCGCCGCAAAAAAAGCAAACCGATCGCAGCGTTGAAGAAAATGAAGAAGTTGTGCTGAACGAATCCAAAGGTCGTCAGTTCCCCCTCGTTACCCGGAAAGAGGATCACCCAGAGCGTGATCGCGACGGTCCGCATCGGACCGGGTGTCGCCGCACCGAAGAAAATGATGGGTAGGTAGCCGAGCATCTGGCCGTAGCTCGTTTCGACGCCAAAGAGCTGCAGGGCGTTCGTGTACACGAAGACCGCGGCCAGAAGCGCCGGCAATCGAAGCATGATGATCGTCAGATAGCGATGGAGCCCCGCTTCGCGAAAGCTCTTAAAAAGGGGACGCTCGCGAAGCGCTGTGCCCGCACCCAGGGGACCGCGAAAGAAAAGAACCCAGAGCACGAAGAAGACCAAGGCACCCGCGGCAATCCATGGGATAACGCCGAAGATTTCAGGAAGCGTATCGTTACTCAGGGTCCATCCGATCGTGGCCCAACTCAGCAAATAGAAGAACTCACAGAACATGATGAAGATCATGCTCGATCCAACTTCCCAGCCGGGCACCCCGTAGCGTCTGTGCAGATAGAGCCCCATGGCTCCCTTGCCGACCTGCTCGTTCAATATTGAGAGGATATAGCTGCTGCCTCGGATGGGCAGAACATCCAGATAACGAATCGGCGTGTTGAACCACGAGACGACGCGCCAAACGATCAACGAATCGAGCAAGAAGAAGAAAGCTGAGTACGGAATCATCAGCGCGAGCCACTCGGCCCAGGAGACCCGGGAAAAGATCGCCGCCAAATACTCGACGAGGCCGAGACCTTCGCGCGCAGCCGCACCCGACAAGCGGGTGTACAGGTAACCGAAACACGCCAGGGTGATGGCCCAGGGCAACAGGCTCACCCAGCGCGGAGCCTTGCGCTGCCCTACCTCCGGCTCCGGCGCATGGACCAAAGGTTGAGAGTCGCTCATGAGAGCGATTCGCCTCTAGGCCCGATGTAATCAGCCAGTGTCTTGTCGAGGGGCGTCAGCTCGATTCCTAAAATCTCGTGCGCGACCGCCGGGTCGGTCCGGTCGTCATGCTGAAGAATGTCGAACATCGCGAACGTGATCGGCGGATTGGGATGAATCCGTTCGAGCATGCGCACAGCCAGTGCCGCCAGAGGTTTAGGAAAGCTTCGAATTCGAGGAACGTTCTTCCATAGCCGAGCACAGCGAAGAACCAGTTCTCGATGCGACAAGGTCTCGGGGCCGCCGAGGTCAAGTGCCCCGTTTTCTTCAGCGGCTAACGAAAGCGCCGCGAGGATCGCGTTCACGACGTCGCGCACATCGATCGGCTGCTGCAATGTCGCCCCACCGTCGACCAGTCGAGTCGATTTTTCCTGGGCCTGTCGCTTGAGCGCTGCCGAAGCGTGATCGTCCCCGCCCAGGACCATGGGGACGCGCAGGACCGTCGTCGGGACGGGGCCGTCGAGCAGGATCCGCTCAGCCCGGCCCTTGGAGGCCAGGCAGGGATTGGAGGTGTTCGGACCGCCTCCGAGGATTGACAGATACACGATCCGCTCGACCCCGACCGCCTGTGCCGCGGCCGCGAGGACTCGACAGCTGTCCTCGTGCGCGTTGACGTACGTCGCTCCGCGGCCCTCCTTGATGATACCCACCAAATGAATGACCCCGGACGCTCCTCGAAGCGCCTCCGCCATCTCATCCGCGCCCCGGTAGTCGACGATTCGGACATCCGGAGTCGGTCGCGGACAGGCCGAGACGACCTGATCCCGGGCGCGCTCGGATCGAACGAGCGCGCGAACCGGTTCGCCTGAACTCTGGGACAGGCGAGCCAGTAGCGACTTTCCGAGCTGACCATTCGCTCCGGTGATCGCGATCGTGTCGGTCGCCATCAGCGCATTCCCGCCACGAAGATTTGCACGAAACTCCGAAGCCGCGTGTAGAAAGTCGCCGAATCGGCCGCACCGCGGATGAGTCCGTACGCGCCCAAGTTGATCAACTCGGCCGCGGCGACTGGCGTGGGATGCGAACCGCCGAGTTCGATATCGCCTCGCCGACTCGCGGCCCGAAGCGCCGAAGTCAGCATCGCAAGGAATCGGGTGGAGGCGTCAGTCACGATGTCTCCGCAGAGTCGATTCGCTTCGTCGCAGATTTCGTTGCCGTGGGGGGATTCGTCTCCAAAGGTCATCACCCCGCCGAGTTTGGCGGCGAGTGCGCCATCCAGTCGATCCTCGATGGAGACCCGATCGGGATCGCCCTGCAGAATTCTCTCGCTCTCCGCTAACGCGTTCTCGTGCAGTGCCATAGAGAGGCTTCGGAAAACCTCGTCTTTGTTCGCGAAATGCGAGTAAAGCGACGGTCGCGAAACCCCCGTTTCCTGGGCGATGTCCTCCATCGACGTACGCCTGTAGCCGTAACGGCGAAACAGTGTGGTTGCCGACGCCAGGATGGCCTCGCGCTTAGGATCGTTTGCTTCCGACATGTCGTACAGATTGACACTTATACGTAAATACGTCAATCTGCGTAAAACGTT
>CAWVXN010000322.1:0-4246 GCA_963933695.1 uncultured Myxococcales bacterium
GCCCCCGCCGCAGCGGCGACCACAGCCCCGAAAAGTCCCCGGGCGATTCGGTCGGGGGGGGGCTCGCGGACTGGGACTGGGGCGTACGGAAGCGATGCTTTTAAGGAATTCAAACTCACTCGCGAAATTCGGCCCGGTCGCCCCGTACCCGGGATCGGACGCGCCCGAAATCTTCTAAATGACTCTTGTGAATGATTCTCTAAAATGGCTCTCGTAAATGGCTCGCGTAAATGCCTCACCCGAATGACGGCTCACCCGAATGACAAAGAACCTGTGGAAAGAACCTGTGGATTGGTAGCGGGTCCCCGTGGTCGTTCTTGTGGTCGTTCTCGTACTCGTCCCGAGAAATCGGCTGGGGGGCCGGGAACAGCAGGCGCGGTACTTGATTCCCGGTGGCACCGGGCGAGGCTGACGATAGCTTGACTGAGCACGTTGCTCCCCCCGTCTGCCCACCTTTTTCGATTCTCTTTGGGGGCGTCCGGGCAGCGGGGGAGGGCGTTTCCTCGCTGGGCCCAGGTGAGTCACCGGCTGCGGGATTTGGTTCCCGGGCGGGGCGTTGGCTTGGACCTTGACTTGAACCTTGGCCCGGGGCGAATTCAGTCGACGCCTTCGGGTTCTTCCTCCGAACCCCGGTTTTCTGGGTGATAGAGCGCCGATGCCCTCTTGAGGGCTTGGCTCACTTGCACCCGCAAAGCGACGGGTTCGAGGACCTCGGCCCCGGGACCGAAGGAGAGGATCCAGTCGGTCAATTCGCTGCTCCCCCCGACTTCCATGGTGAGATCCACCCCCCCATCGTCTCGTTCCTCAATCTGCTGGCTGGCGTGCCAGCTTCGCTCGCGGACCTGGGTGGCGCGTTCCCGGGCAAAGCGCACCCGGACCCGGGAGGCCGGCTCGATGACGACGCCGAAGTTGGCCGACGTCCAGGCATCGAAGTCGAAGCCTTCGCGAACTTGGAAGTCGGCCCCGGTGGCTTCGAGATCGAGGATTCGGTCCACCGCGAAGGTCCGAATCTCTTCGCGGCGGTGGTCAAAACCGATGACATAGAGGCCGCCCCGTTGGTACCAGACGTGGTAGGGGTCGAGGTCCCGGGAGGATATTTCCCCGGTTTGACCGTTGCGGTAACGCATGTGGAGCACTCGCCGCCCGAGGACCGCTTTGTTCAGAGCCTCGATGGTGGTGCGGGATTTTGCGTAGCGCTTGTGGGGCTCGGGGAGAACCCGGAACGAGCCCGCGATGGTGTCGAGAAAGCCGATCAACTCGCTGGATAGGGCGGAGCGGATCTTGGTCAGGGCCGACTGAATGGAGTCGTGGAAGACCGTGCCCTCAAGGGTCCGAAGCAGGTCCTCGCCGAAGGCCAGGGCCAGAATTTCATCGGTGGTAAAGGGAACGTCCCCGAGCTTGAAGCTGTCCAGAAAACGGTAGTAGACCTTGCCGTCACGTTTTTCGCTGACCACGGGGAAGCCGGCGTACATCAGGGCATCGAGATCGCGATAAATCGTGCGACGAACGCAGCCCAAATCGTCGGCGAGTTCGGTGAGGCCCACGCCGCCTAGGCTTCGGCCCAGGCGTTGGACGAGCAACCATTGCCTGGCCAGTTGATCTCCCCGCATGGGGGGAGCTTAGCTCTCGAAGACCGGGGAGGAAGCTTCGTCGTTGCTGAAGAAACGCAGAAGTTCATCTTCCCGGGCCATGGCGTCGGCGTATCCGAGTTCCACCAGAGGCGTGGTGAAGGCCGTGTCGAAGAGAAGGTAGGAGAGCAGGTCGGCTTCCCGGGACTCGTCGTCGCCGGAGCGCCGTAGGAACATTTTCAAGAAGGCGTTGAGTTCGAGTTTGTTGTCGGCATCGGCCAATAGATCCCCGGCCATCAGCCCCACGTCCTGGGAGGGCCGGATCACCATGTGATCGATGCGGCGAAGGGGTCGAGCCCCTCGGCTCTCCCCCGCCTCATTGATGCGCTCGAGGAAGTCGGGCCCGAAGGCGATCTCGCCGTGGGTCAGGATATCGTTGACGAAGCGAAGCCGGGCTAAGTCAGTGTCCACCGGGGACAGCATCAGGGCATTGAGAACCTTGCCGAGGAGGAACATGGGGTTGCCGAAGCCCGCGGTTCGCTGTTGCGCGAGCGCTTCGCTGACCGAGGGTGTCGTCCCGTGGCTGAGCCCGATTACGAGAACCCGGTCGGCCCCCAAGCGCAGGGCCGGGGCCAGGGGCGTGTTGAGCCGCAAGCCCCCGTCCGCGTAGTAGCGCGAACCCACTCGAACCGAGGGGAAGAGCAGGGGGATGGCGGCGGAAGCCAGGGCGTGCACCGGTGCGAGCCGGGCGGCTTGCATCCGGATCTGATCGTCGGGGGCCTGAGGGAAGTGCGAGCGCTCTTTTTCCTCGGTAAAAATCACCGCCCGGCCGGTGGCCAATTGGGTCGCGGCGATGCACACGCTGTCGACTCGCCCGGCATTCAAGTTTTTCCGGATTCCGTCCCAGGGGATGGCCTGGAGAACCAGTTGTTCGAGGGGGCCGGTATCCAGCAGGCCAAAGAGGCGGTCGGGCCTTCGCCCCTCCCGGAGGAGATGGGCGACCTTCTTCACGCCGCAGAGCATGCGCGGTATGGCGATGAGATCTCGGCGGCTGAAGCGAAAAATTTCGCCGACTTGGAGATCTTCCCAGATCTTGACCAATTGTGGGCCACGCCCGGAGGTCTGCTCGGCGGTTGCCGCGATAAAGGCGGCGTGGATCGCGCCCACGGATGTTCCGCAGACGATGTCGAAGTTCGGGTCAATGCCGTGGCGTTGGGGCAGGTCGTCCAGAATGAACCGGAGAACCCCCGCCTCGTAGGCACCGCGCGCACCGCCGCCCGAAAGGATGACCGCGCGCCGGGGTCGGTCGGACTGTCTGGGGGCCGAGACACTCATGGGCGGCTCCTACTTGCTCACCCGCTCCGAGTACTCGCCATTGCGCGTATCGACACGAATCAGGTCGCCTTCCTCGATGAAAAGCGGCACGTTGAGGGTGGCTCCGGTCTCGAGGGTGGCGGGCTTGGTGGCCCCTGAACTGGTGTCGCCCTTCACGCCGGGATCGGATTGGGTGACCCGGGCATCGATGTGGTTGGGCAACTGAATGTTGACGGGGCTTCCCTTCCAGAAAAGGACGCTGACCTCCATGTTCTCGAGCAAGAAATCGACCGCGCGCCCGAGCACGTCGTCGCCAATGGGGATCTGGTCGAAGCTCTGGCTGTCCATGAAAATGCGTCCGCTGGCATCCTTGTAGAGGTACTGCATGGAGTTTTCCTCGATGTCGGCCTCTTGGAGCTTCTCTCCCGAACGGAAAGTCCGGTCCACGGTTTTCCCATTAAGCAGATTTTTGAGCTTGGTACGGACGAAGGCGCCGCCCTTGCCCGGCTTCACGTGCTGGAAATAGGTGATCGTGAAGGGCTGGCTATCGATTTCGAGTTTGAGGCCATTGCGGAACTGAGAGGTATCTACTGCCATGGTTCCCCTTGTTTTTTCGACATGTCGGATCGCCGAAGGGAGCGATGTCCCCAGGTCTTTGAGTCGGCGTGACGGGCCCGGAGCTTGAAGAATCGCGGAAAAAGTACTTTTCGCCTTGGGGCAGAACAAGGGCCCCTGGAACGCGAGGGTTCCAGGGGCCCGGTCAATGGATCGTGAATTCCGGTTCCATGGAAGACTCCAGGACCGCGGTGATCGAAATGGGCATCAGCCCTTGGCGTTGGCGACGGCTTCGGTCAACGCTGGGACGATGTCGAAGAGATCGGCCACTACACCCAGATCCGCCACTTCGAAGATCGGCGCATCGGGGTCCTTGTTAATGGCGATCACGTAGTTGCTGCCCTTCATGCCGACAAGGTGCTGGATAGCCCCCGAGATTCCGCACGCCACGTAGAGCTTGGGGGTGACGATCTGGCCCGAGGAACCGACCTGGTAGGAGTGGTCGAGCCAGCCGGCGTCGACCACCGGCCGGGAGGCCCCCATGGCGCCGCCCAGGGCGTCGGCCAGGGGTTGGATGACTTCGCCAAATTTCTCCGGGGCGCCCAGACCCCGGCCACCGGACACGATGATGTCGGCCTTGCTGAGGTCGACTCCAGTGGACTCGGCCTGCTTGATCTCGACGAATTGCCCGCGCAGATCGCCGAGCGCGACCTCTAGGGGCTTTGTGCCGCCCTCGGCGGAGCCCTCGAATGCGTCATTGGCACCGGGTTGGACCGTGGCCACCAGCGTGCCCGAGACGCTCAATTCGG
>CAWVXN010000323.1:0-4227 GCA_963933695.1 uncultured Myxococcales bacterium
CTTAGAACTCTCATGAGCATAAAAACACACACACACACACACACACACACCCACGCCCCCCCCACCCCCCCATAACCCAAGACCCAAGAGCGAGGCATCCTATGATTTCGAGGCGCCGACCATACGGCCAGCTCGGGACACATAAGAGCTCAATCAAGCCGCCGATTCGCGTTCACGTCAGGTCCCGAGCGCCGCTTTGTCCGCTGCCCTTGCTTGGCCCGGCTTTCCTTGGGGCACGTTTCCTTGGCGCGCGCTTGCTTAGGGGACTCATGATTGGGGGGCTCGTGGTTGGGCTGTTCGTTGGCCTGGCCGGCTGCGCGCCCAGCTATCCGTCCGTGACGGACTGCCAAGACGAGGGGGGGATCCACGTAATCTGTGGTCTTCAAAACCCCGAGGATCTGGCCCTTCTTCCGGGAGAGGAGCAAGTCATCCTCAGCCAGTTTGGTTCCATGGATGGAACGCGTTCGGGAAATTTGGCCCTCTTCGATATCGAAACCGAGGCCGTACGCGTGGTCTTCAGGGGAGGCTCTGGGGCGGCAATCGGAGGCGCCGCAGGCGTTTGGGGAGACCCCTCTTGTCCCGGGCCACCGAACGCAAGCTTCAGCCCCCATGGTATCGACCTCGCCGAACTTTCCGGCCGGGGACTCCGGCTGCTCGTCGTCAATCACGGCGGCCGGGAGTCTGTGGAGTTTTTTGAAGTCAATTCGAGCGAGGGCGGCGTCGCCCTGACCTGGCGGGGCTGCGCCCTAGCGCCCGAGCAGGGGTACCTGAACGACGTTGTGAGCTTGCCCGGAGGGGGCTTTCTGGTGACTCACATGATGCCGCGAGACGCTGCGCTGTGGGGAATCGTAAAATCGCAGTTCGGCTTCGACACCGGGCACGTCTACGAGTGGGAACCGGGACGTGGGTTCCGGATTGCCCCGGGAACCACTGCGCCCTTTCCCAACGGAATCGAGGTCTCCGCCGATGGGCGCCGTCTCTACCTGAACATCTACAGCGCAGGAGAAGTGCGCCAGATCGACAGGCAGACCGGGGAGATCTTGGGAAGCGCCCGTGTGCCGAGTCCCGACAATTCCACCTGGGCCCGGGACGGACGCTTGCTGGTGGCCTCCCACGCCGGCGGACTCTCGGACCAAATCGCCTGCATGGGGCTCGAGAAGGGCGCATGCGGGATGGAGTTTTCCATCGTCGCGGTGGATCCCCTCAGCCTTAAAGTGGAGACCCTTTTCCGCCAGGCCGGCCCGCCCATGGGCGCGGGCACGGTCGCCCTGGATCTGGGCGATGGCGAACTTCTGATTGGATCCTTTGCGGCGGACCGCATGCTTCGCGTGCGTCTTCCCCTGGCCGTGCCTTAAATCAGCCCGAGGTTTTTGGAAAGACACGACCCAGATCGCGCAGTAGGCCCAGCAGGGGAACGATGTGACCGCCCAGGATCGGTTTGCCCGTAGTCAGAAGAGCAACGACCAAAGCTCGCTCGGGGTCGGCCCACGTGAAGACGTTCGACAGGCCCACGTGGCCGAAGGCCTGGGGGTTGTCGAACCCGAAGAGCCCAAGGCTTCGGCTCCCCAACATGAAGCCCAAGCTGTAGGGGATGGGGGCCCAGAGTGTGAAGTCGAGTTCCCATCCGGTTTGCGGTTCGGTGGCCTGGCGAATGGTTCTCGCGTCGAAGACGCTGTTCCCCCGGTATTGCCCTTCGTCGAGTAAGCATTGGTAGAACGTCGCGGTCTCCGCGGCGGTGCTGATGATATTCGCCGAAGGAATGACCCCGGTTAGAAAACGTGGATCATTGGAAAGCCGGACGAGGGAATCCAGGTCGGTGGACAGAGCCCGGCGCAACATGTTCGATAGGGGGGGAAGCAGGGGGAAACCCGTGGCCGTGTTGATCGCCACCTGGTCCACCTGTTCGGCAGACACTCCGTAGCCCAGCCAACGAAGGCCCAGGGGAATCGTGATCTTGTCCCGGAGTAGACTTCGCAAGGGGCTCCCCGCTGCGCGCCGGAGGACTTCACCCAGTATGAACCCCCCGGAGACCGCGTGGTAGGCGAGCCGCCCGCCCGGGCTCGACTCGGGTCGGGCGTCACAAAGAACCTCTAGGATCCGCTCAGGTTGGGCCAACAGGTCGAGATCCATCGCTTCGGGAGGAAGCTTCGAGAGCCCCGCGCGATGAGCGAGAACATGGCGGACGGTGATCTCTCCCTTGCCATGCCGGGCGAACTCGGGGATGTAGTCCGCCACCCGGTCGTCCAGGCGCAGCACGTTCTCCTCGTCGAGTTTGTGGACCAGCATGGCGGTCATGGCCTTCGACGCCGAAAAGAGATTGACCGGGGTGTCCAGACCCATGACGTCCTCCGGGTCAATTTCGCCCGGGCGATACGGCCGCCCCGAGACCAGGCCCAGGGACCGATTCAGGGCCACCGCTCCACCCAAACGCACGCAGCATTGGATGGCCGGATGTGCCCCGGACTGGTAGAGCGCCTCCACCCCTTGCCACAATTGTTCGAGGCTTTCGGGCGCGAGTCCAAGCGCTTGGGGATCCTCTTCTTCACCCCGACGCGTCAGGGCTTTGAGATCCCCGGGCGCAGCAGAAAAAGACGACGGCAAGAGCCGGCGAATCGCGGTCATATTTCGCCCATCAGAAGCATCGTGCAGCCACCCATTCATTCCTTTCGCGGCGCGCCAGTGTATTGAATACAGCCGCAAACGACGAGGTCCTCGGGCGGTTTTAAGTACTCGGTACCCCAGCCGCCAGCGCCGTTCTCCCGGCGATATCTGGTAGCTTATGCCCCGAACGGGGAGCGGTCGGCCACTCCCCCACGCCCGAGAATACGAGGTCTCCACGCTTGATCCTGGGTAACCGATCCAGCCACGCAAGCCGGTTCCCCCCCCTCGGCGGAGGGGGCGGTCCCCTTGCCAATGCGCGGCTGCCCCGTTTCGGGTCTCCGGGGTATCCCCGGACGGAGAGGATGGCAACGTGAGTCCGTCGCAGTTGCGCCGTTTTCTCTTCGGGTGTTTCGTGCTCTCGGGTTTTTCGGGTCTGGTCTACCAAATCGTCTGGGTCCGGCTTGCCCTGGCTTCTTTCGGGGTCATTACCCCCTTTGCCTCGGTGGTGGTTTCGGTTTTCATGCTCGGGCTGGCGCTGGGGACCTGGGCCGGGGGACGCGCGATCGGTCCCCTCTCAAGGCGTCTTGGGAAGTCGCCCCTGATGGTCTACGCCTTGCTCGAGGCGGTGATCGGCCTGGGAGCGTTCCTTATTCCTCCTCTTTTCGCCGGGGCTCGGGCCCTGCTGCTTCCAATGGGGGGGATGGAGAGCGGGCTCTACCTCGCTGCTTCATCGGGGTTGATCGCGGTTTCCCTGTTGCCGTTTTGCCTGGCCATGGGCGCAACTTTTCCGGCGATGATGAGCTTCATTGAGACCGAGGATTCCGAGCCGTCGGGGAGTTTCAGCTTTCTCTATCTCGCCAATGTGATCGGCGCTTTCGCCGGCGCCGTGGCGACCCCGGTTTTCCTGATCGAGTGGTTTGGGTTCTCGGGCAGCCTTCAGGTGGGGGCCAGCCTCAACTGGCTCGTGGCCATGGCCTGCTTGGGGGTCTCGGTTCGATTTCCTCATCCGGCTATTGCCTCCGCGCCCCCGCCGCCGAGCCCCCTGCCCCCGGCGGCCCGCGCTCGGGAACTGAGCCCGGCCCGGATCCGAGGCATTCTCTTCCTAACGGGCTTTACCACCATGGCCCTCGAGATCGTGTGGATGCGCGCCTTCACGCCGATTCTCGGCACCTTGGTCTACGCGTTTTCCGGCCTGCTGGCCGTCTACCTGATTTCCACCTTTATGGGCTCCGCCCTTTACCGACGACACCGGGCCCGGGGGCGAGTGCTGGGTGTCGTGCCCCTGCTCTTCCTTTTGCCCGTCGCCGCGCTTCTCCCGGCCTGGATCGCGATACCCAAGTTCATCTCGGGCTTGGCCAACGGCCTGCTTCCCATCGCCGAATTTCTTTTTCCTGGAGCCACTGTCTGGCTGCCCATGGGTGCCCTGGCGCTCCTCTCGATCGCGCCCTTTTGCGGCGCGCTTGGGTACCTGACTCCCATGCTCATCGACCACGACGCCGGAGGCTCCCCCAAGCGAGCGGGCGGTGCCTACGCGATCAATATCGCGGGTTCCATTCTGGGTCCGCTGTGCGCCGCCTACGCGATTCTTCCTTTTCTGGGCGCCCGGCTCGGCTTGCTGGTTCTGAC
>CAWVXN010000324.1:0-4221 GCA_963933695.1 uncultured Myxococcales bacterium
AAGCCCGCTGAGGATGGCCAGTGCTCCCCAGGCACCCCAGGGCTGTAAGGACCCCAGCTGCTCGGGGCTGGGGTAGGGGTAGAAGACGGTCAAGTCGACGGGCCAGAAGGTATCGGCGATATAGGTCGCGTAGCTTAAACCCGCGTTCATCCCGCGATCAAAAACGCTGAGCCATTCGGTTTGTCGGGCACCCGCGTCGTCCTGCACCCAGAAAGTCACGCCGGCGAGCAAACACGCCATCAGGACCAGGGGCAATTTTTCGATAATGCTCAGGCGGATGGCGCGGGAGTTGGCCAGGGCGCCCAAGGGCCAGAAGTCGAGGAGAAGGAGCGTGAGGGGGAAGCTGACCGCTGTCGGTTTGGAGAGCATGGCTAGCCCGCCCAGGGCGATCACGGTCGCGTAGAGGGGCCGGCTCCGCTTTGCCGTGTAGAAGGCATAGGCGAGCAGGCCGGTCATCCAGAAGGCCGCCGCGAGAACGTCCTTGCGCTCGGAGGCCCAGGCAACCGACTCGACGTGCAGCGGGTGAACCGTGAAAACCAAACCCACGAAAGCGCTTGGCCCGATTTGCCTAGTCATTTTCAGCAGGGCCAGGAACAGCGCCATGGAGGCCAAAAGGTGGAGCATCACGTTGGTCAGCAGATGGGCCCCGGGATCCGCCCCGTGAAGGGCATCGCCTACACGAATCGAGATCGAGGTCATGGGTGACCAGTTGGCGAAATAGGGCTCGGCGAAGGCCGAGACTAGGTCGTCCCCGGTGAGGCGGCCGTCGAGTCGGGGGTCGTTGACGAAATAGCCCATGTCGTCGTAGTCCACGAACGCGTGGGCGTGCACCTGGAAATAGACGCCGCCCCCGAGTGCCAAGATTAGGGCAAGGACCGCCCAGACCTGCCCGGTCCGGATAGCGCGGGGAGGCGGTGGTTCGTTGCGCCCGGGGGAGGGGTCTGCGGGTCTCCGCGTCATTCGGGCAGGGTAGCGAGAAGGGGCTCGGCTGCCGAGAACTCAGGAATGCTCAGGCATGACCGGAGTCGAGTTGGGAGCGATGGGGAATCGATGGGCTGGCTCCCGGCTGAGTCACGCAGTGTGCGGCGGCGCGGCAGGCCAGCTGGAGTGCGGGCAGGGGCTCGCTTCCCGCGGACATCTCCGCCAGGAAATAGCCGGCGAACGTATCCCCCGCCCCGGTGGTGTCCACGGCTTTGACGGGCTCGGCCGGGACCTCCAGCCGCAGGCTTTCCCGGGCAAACAGGACTCCCCGGTGGCCGAGGGTCAGGACGACGCTCGCTCGGGGATATTGCTGGGCAAGCCGTTCAAGAATTCGCTTGGGCTCACGCTCTCCGGAGAGCGTTTCTCCCTCGGTCCGGTTGATGATAAAGGTGTCCACCGAAGCCAGCGGAAGTTCGAGCAGAGAAGGCTCCATGGGGGAGGGATTCAGGACAATCGGGTTGCCCATCTCTCCGACGATGCGCATGACCTGAGCGGTCGCGTTGGTTTCGTTCTGGAGCAGTACCCAATCCGAGGTTTCCAGAGCCGCGCAGGCTTGTTCAATGGCCTGGGCTGAAATCTCGAGGTTCGCGCCCCCACACACCAGGATGTTGTTTTCGCCATCCGAATCAACCTGGATGATCGCGTGCCCGGTGGGCGTTTTCCCGTACTCCACCGCGTCGGTCTGGATTCCCTCGGCTTCGAGGGCGTCGACCAGCCACCGGCCATCTTCGCCTACCCGCCCAACGTGCCGAACCGAGGCCCCGGCCCGGGCAAGGGCGACGGACTGGTTGAAACCCTTGCCGCCGGAAAAAAGTTCCTGGCCCATGGCCTGAACGGTTTCACCCGGGCGCACCAGGCGCTCCACGCGGTAGACGAAATCCAGATTGATCGAGCCGAAGTTAACGATGGACATAGGCCTAGTAGCTGCGGGGCAGTCTGAGAACGTGCTCGGCGACGAAATTCAGGATCATTTCATTGGAGATCGGTGCGATTCGAGACATGCGGGATTCGCGCCAATAGCGTTCGACATTGCATTCCTTCGCATACCCCATCCCTCCAAAAGTTTGGACCGCTCGATCACAGGCGCGGAATGACGCTTCGCTTGCGCGCAGCTTGGCCATGTTGGCGAGGGCGCCCACTTCGTGTCCGTGATCGAAGGCCCAGGCGGCCTTCTGCCACAGAAGTTCGGCGGCTTCGAGTTCCGAGTACGAATCGGCCAAGGGGTGGGCGATGGCCTGGTTCATGCCGATGGGGCGGCCGAAGACCTCTCGCTCCCGGGCGTAGTGGACCGCCTTGTCCAGAGCCTGTCGGCCGATGCCCACCGACTCGGCTGCGAGAACGATTCGCTCGGGGTTGAGGCCATCGAGCAGGCAGCGGAAACCGTTGCCCACTTCGCCCACGACATCCGCGTTCTGGACGGGCAGGTCGTTAATGAAGAGTTCGTTGGAGTTGACCGCGTTCCGGCCGCATTTGTCGATGGGCCGGATTTCCACGTGGTTGGGGTCGAGGTCCGCAAGGAAGAGCGTCATGCCCTGAAGCGGCTTTGCACATTCCTCACGGGGGGTCGTCCGCGCCAGGAGCAGGCATTTGCTTGCCTGTTGGGCCTTCGAGTTCCAGATCTTCTTGCCGTTGATAATCCAGTGTTCACCGTCGCGTCGGGCAAAGGTGCGGATTCGGGACGTGTCCGTGCCGGCGTCATCCTCGGTGACTCCGAAGGACACGTGCAATTCGCCGGTGGCGGTGGGGGGCAGATAGCGCTGCTTGAGTTCTTCGGATCCGTGATGGATCACGGGACCCATACCGAAAATTGAAAGATGCAGGGCCGAGGCGGCGTTCTGGACCCCGGCGCTATGGCCCACCGTTCCCAGAAGGACAGCGGCGTGCATGATCCCCATGCCCGCTCCCCCGTACTCTTCGGGAACCACCACGCCCATCCAGCCCTGCTCGGCAAAGGCGTTGTAGAACGCCCAGGGGAATTCGTGTTTCTCGTCGTGCTCGCGCCAGTAGTCATCATCGAACTGATCGGCCAGACGGCGGGCCTCGAGTTCGATCTGCTCCAGTTCGGGCCCGGCTGCAAAATCCATGGCCTGAGGATACCCCGGGTGGGCAGAGGTTGTCGGGTCACTCAGGCGAGGCGGTGAACTGAAGGAAGAGCAGGGCAGGGGCTGACTCGTTTTTCGGAGAACTTTCGATTCCCCCACCTAGCGCCCAGGATTTTTTACTTTTTGCTTTTTGCGAGAGGGAACTCAACCTCGCGGGTATGGCGTACAGGGGTGTTGATGTAGACTGACCGCGATTTTCCCTCGGAATATGGGTGCTGGGGGTGAGCCGATAGGGGGAGAAGGCGAATGGCGGTCACGGGCTTGGGGGGCGCAATGGCGAACCCGAACCGGGCGGAGTGTTCTGGAAGCGCGGACAAATCTGCGGCGCCTGGGGGCGGGGTCATCTCGACGCCCGGCTCCTTGGGATCTCTACTGTTCGCTCTCGTGTTCGCTCTCGCGGTGGTCACGATGGGCTGTCGGCCGGAACCGGAGCCGCCCCCGGAACAGATTCGACCCGTCAAGATTCTGAAGCTGGGTAGCGGTTCGAGTTCCTTCCAGGTCCAGTACCCAGGGATCATCGAGGCGGCCCGGAGCGCCCGCATGGGTTTTGAGGTGCCCGGCCGAATCGTCGGGTTCCCCGTGGTGGAGGGCAACCGGGTCGACAAGGGTGGCCTGATTGCCCGTCTGGATCCGCGAGATTACCAGGAGGCCCTGGCCAAGCATGAGGCCAACGCCGATTTTCTAAAGGTCGAGCGGGATCGACACCAATCCCTCTTTGATCAGGGCGTCGATTCCAGGCAGGTGCTCGATAAGTCGATCAAGAACTATCAGATCGCCCTGTCCTCGGTGGCCCAGGGGCAGAAGGCTCTGGAGGACACCGAATTGCACGCGCCCTTCGATGGGATCGTGGCCGCCAAGTTGGTCAAGGATTTTCGAAACGTTCAGGCCAGGGAACAGGTGGTGGTTTTTGAGGACGACTCGTATCTGAAAATCATAATTTCTCTGCCCGAAGCCGATTACGCCCGACTGACGCCGGGCTTGACCCTGGCGGAGAGAAACTCCAAGGCCGATATCTGGGTCGAAGTGACATCGGTCCCGGACCGCCGATTTCCGGCCCATATCACCGAGGCTGCCAGTGCCGCGGATCCGGTGACGCGTACCTTTCGCATGACCCTTGCCTTCGAGACCCCAAAGGATG
>CAWVXN010000325.1:0-4220 GCA_963933695.1 uncultured Myxococcales bacterium
TGGGCACGCCGATGACCGCGACATCCTGAACCTTGGGATGGGTGATCAATCGGTTCTCGGCCTCCTGGGGATAGATGTTCACACCCCCGGAAATGATCATGTGCGCCTTCCGATCGGTTAGGTAGAGCCAGCCCTCCTCGTCGAGATAGCCCACATCGCCCAAGGTGGTGAAGCCCTGGGAGCTACGAGCGTCGGCGGTTTTCTCCGGCGCATTGTGATACTCGAACTTCGCATTACTCTCGAAGTAGATCGTGCCGATCTCACCGTGGGGCAAAGGCTCACCCGCATCGTCCAGAATATGAACGACCGCATTCGGACTGCGGCCCACGCTGCCTTTGTGTGCCAGCCATTCCTCGCTGTTGATCATCACGAATCCATTGCCCTCGGTTCCCGCGTAATACTCATGGATGACTTGGCCCCACCAGTCGATCATCGTTTCCTTGATGGGAATCGGGCAGGGTGCCGCCGCATGGATCGCAACCTCCATGCTCGACAAGTCGTATCGGGTCCGGAGTTCCTCGGGAAGTTTCAACATGCGGACGAACATGGTCGGTACCCATTGGCTATGGGTAATGCGGTGGGCCTCGACCAAACGAAGTGCTTCAACAGGATCAAAGTTTTCCATTACGATGCAGGTCGCACCCACCCGTTGGAAGGCCATGTTGTAGGCGAGGGGCGCGGCGTGGTAGAGCGGTGCCGGGGAGAGGTAAACGGAGTCCTCCGTCGCCCCGTACATTGCGGTGATCAGTGCCAGTAATGGGGGCGGAGTGCCAATGGGCTGAGTACTCAGGGGATGCTTGACACCCTTGGGCCGACCGGTCGTTCCGGATGAGTACAGCATTTGCGCGCCTTCGAGTTCCTTGGCGAGAGCCTGGGCGGGCTGGCTCCCGGTGGCGTCTTCCCAGGAGTCGTACCCTTCTATCACCGAGTCGGTCATGAACTTTGCTTTCAGGCCTGGACACTTTCCGATCAGACCCTGGGCTAGGTCGGCCTTGGCTGCGGAGGTCACGAGGAGCTTGGACCCGGAGTCGTTGATGATGTATTCGGTCTCGGTCGGGGTCAGTCGGGAGCTGATCGCTGTGAAATAGAGTCCTGAGCGTTGGGCTGCCCAGCAGATTTCAAAGAAGCGCGGATGATTTTCCATGCAAAAGGCGATGTGATCTCCCGGGCGAAGCCCGAGGGACCAGAATAATTGAGCGGCCCGATTGGAGGCGTCATTCAATTGTCCATAGGTCACCACTTCGCCGCTGGCGGCCATGATGTAAGCGGGTTTGTCAGGGATCTTCTGTGCCAGGCTACCGGGATACATGGGGCGAAAACCTCCGTTGTCCATTTTGGCCCTCGGTTGCCCATTTTGGCAGAGGGGGGTGTTGAGCTTGGTAAAGAGGGTGCTGACCCGAAGTTCCGACAACGCGATGGGATCAGAAAGTCGTCGTCGGCCCCAGATAGTCGCACTTGGTGACGAAAATGATACTGCCGCGCGAGCAAATATTCTCGGGACGAATGCCTCCTGGCGCGGCGATTTTATCGGTACTCAGGAAAATCTTTGATACAGTTGCCCTTTATTTACTTGCCTTGCCCATTGGATGTGATGCGGGGCGGGCGTACCCCGTAAATCATGGGAAGTTAAATTTATCGATCCTCCGGAACGAAACCATCAGAAGAGAAGCGTCGAGACTCGCCAGAGACTACTGAAAGCGGGCCAGGAGATTTTTGCGTCTCGTGGTTTCGAAGGAGCGACCACCCGGGCTATCGCCGAGAGGGCGGGGGTGGCGCTGGCGTCCCTGCCTTATCACTTCAAAACCAAAGAAGCTCTGTGGAAGGCTGTCGCGGACGACATTTTTGGACGCTTTTCGGCGCAGATGTCGGCGGCCCGTTCGGAAATTGATGGGTCTGATGCCCGGGAAAAAACCCGGCTACGCCTGGCGGCGTATATACGCTTCGTGGCGGAGAACCCCGAGATTCTCCAGATCGGACTCATGGAGGGGATCTCGGCCAATCCGCGGACCGAATGGCTGATTGAAAAGCACCTTCGGCCCAACTTTGAGTACGTGAATAGCGAGACGCGCCGGGCAGCGGCCCAGGGATATGGTCGGTCGGGGCGGGAGGAGCACCTCTTTTACATGATCATCGGCGCTGCGGGGCTTCCCTATGTGGTTCAGAGCGAGTTCAGTTCCCTCGTGGGCCGCGAGGCCACCGACCCTGAATTGATCGAGGCACATATCGAAGCGGTCTTGGATCTCTTCTACCCGTAGTGCCCTGCTGGCGAGTGCCGCATTCCCGAGTGCTTAGTCCTGAGCGCCTAGTCCCGAGCGCCTAGTTCTCAGTGCTCGCTTCGTAGCGTTCGGTTACGAGCCCAGGAGCCCACGGGCCTAGGGGTTACTGACTGGGGCCTTGGCCCGGATGGGCTCTTCTTTTTAATGGACCTCGGTCAGAACCGAGCCGATGGCGTCGGTTAGGGCCGTGATTTCCTGGGCCGATGCGATGAACGGTGGCATGGCGTAAACGAGTCGGCCAAAGGGACGGATCCAGACGCCTCGCTCAACGAAGGCGGGCTGCACTCGAGCCATATCCACCGGCCGATCGAGCTCGACGACGCCAATCGCGCCCAGGCTTCTGACGTCCACCACTCCCGGTATCTTTCGGCAAGGCTCGAGTTCCGCACGAAACTGGGATTCAATGGCGGCGACCCGCTCCCGCCAGGGAGTCGTCTCGAGCAAGTCCAGGCTGGCTCCTGCTGCTGCACACGCCAGGGGATTGCCCATGAACGTGGGTCCATGCATCAGAACACCGGGTTCTCCTCCGCCGATGGTCGAGCAGATCTCTGGACTGACGAGGGTGGCGGCCAAGCTCATGGTTCCGCCGGTGAGCGCCTTGCCGAGGCAAACTATATCCGCCGAAATCCCCGCGTGATCCGAACCGAACATTTCCCCAGTCCGCCCGAACCCGGTTGCGATCTCGTCCAAGATCAAGGGAACCCCCGCTTGATCGCAGAGTTCCCGGAGGCGCTTCAAGTACGAAGGGGAGTAGAACCACATTCCTCCCGCACCTTGCACTATGGGCTCTAGAATGACCGCCGCCAACTCGGTCCGGTGGGCCTCGAGCAAGCCTGCGAAATTGGCAATGTGGGCTTCCTCGAAAGGCTCTTCGAAGCGACACGAGGGCCGCTCGGCAAAAACGTGTTGCGCCAGGCTTCCGGCAAAGAAGTCGTGCATTCCGTTGACCGGATCGCAGACGGCCATGGTCGCGAAGGTGTCGCCGTGGTAGCCGCCCTTGACGGTGAGCAGCCGGTGTCTGCCTTTCTCGCCACGGGCCATCCAATATTGAAGGGCAACCTTGATGGCGACCTCCACGGCAACCGATCCCGAGTCCGAGAGGAATGCCCTTTCGAAATCACCGGGTGTCCATTCCACGAGCCTCTCACAGAGTGCCACGGCTGGCTCGTGGGTGAGGCCACCAAACATGGCGTGTGGCATGGTTTCTAATTGGCTTGCAACCGCCTTCTCGATCGCGGGGTGGCGATAGCCGTGAATCGCGGCCCACCAAGATGACATCCCGTCGACCAACTCACGCCCGTCGGCCAGGGTGAGGCGCATCCCCTCGGCCGCGACGACTTCGAAGATCGGGTCGGCCTGAGGAGCCGAATAGGGGTGCCAGACCCTGCGACGGTCGCGCTCGATCATGTTCATGGAAATTGTCCTTTCGAATGGTGATATGCCCGGTGGGGACTGGAGCGTGACTCATGGCCGAGGTGGTCGGACTCTCGCCCCGAGTGGCTCCCTGCTATTTCTTTGCAGTTATGCCGCAGCTGAGCCAAATTGCTTTCCTCGCCGGTCATGGGCAAAAAATCGCGCCAGGGAAAAGTCTACTACGGACTCTCTACCGAGGGCCTGTCTAGAAGAGCCTCTCTACAAGAGCCTCTCTAAAGGAACTCTCTACAAAGAATTATCCAAAAGCCCCAATCCAAAAGCCCCAATCCAAAGGCCCCAATCTAAAAAAGACTACCCAACAACGAACTCTTCACGCCAAAGCCAAAAGGAATTGTCCAGTGAAATTGTATACCGGTCTAGGGCCCAATCCGAGGGTCGTACGTGTTTTTCTGGCCGAGAAAGCCATGGAAGTATCCCTTGTCGAGGTCGATTTGATGGCTGGCGAAAATCGCCAGGCCGATCACCTGAGTCGCAACCCCAGTGGCGGGCTGCCGACCCTTGAACTCGATG
>CAWVXN010000326.1:0-4197 GCA_963933695.1 uncultured Myxococcales bacterium
AGCGGCGGTCGGGCGGTGCCCAACCCCGATGGAAGCCGGGGCCGAACCATGTCCAAAGCGGCCCACCACGAACTTCTCGGCGCCTTTTTCCTCAACCATCCACCGATTCGGAAATTTCGCGTCGACGTACGCGACGCCGAGCACCCCCTGACCCGGGGACTCCCCGAATCCTTCGACGTGATGGACGAGCTTTACCTTCTGGAACTCCAGGCCCCAGACCAAAGCCGGGTGCTGCTCTCGACTTCGGATCTAGCGGTCGATGACCCGGCCCCTCGCAGCTTCGGATTTACCTACGGCGAGGACACGTCAGTGGGCTCGGATGGTCGAACCCGGGTGCTCGGCTACGAGCGCAGCCACGGCGCCGGAGCCGTGGTGTACCTAGGGCTGGGGCACTGCCATACGCCACAGACGAACATTCAGCCCTTCGTGGATTCGAGCGTGGACCCCGAAGGCGTGACCCCGCTGAGCTTTCGCGGCCCTTGGGAGACCGAGGCCTTTGAACGGCTAGTGGCCAACGGCATTGCGTGGGGGCTCGAAGCCCGGCGGTCCGAATCCGCATGAACCCCGTCCGCCGCGCAATTGCATTGGAGGCGTCTTGAGCGAAGGCGTGGACGACGCAGCCCTGGTCGAACGTTTCCCGTATCTGCGGATCGATCACGACAGCAAGCATTTCTACCGGGGCTGGCTGGATGAGCGCTTGCTGTTCAACCGCTGCGACGCGTGTGAACGTTTTCATCACCCACCAAAGCCGGTCTGCCCGAGTTGTTGGTGCGCGTCTCTGACGCCCACTGAAGTGAGCGGCCGGGGCGTGATTCACTTGGCCATGTTTCTCCACCAGGGGCCGCCCGCGCCCGGGGTCGATTACACAACGGCGCCGCACCCCGTTGTGGCGGTCGAACTGGAAGAGCAGGAGGGACTCCGCTTTACCAGCACAGTCATCGACTGCCCACGGGATGCGATCCGGATCGGACTGCCGGTGGAACTCGGCTGGGTGGACCGCTTCGGCGCGCCGTTTCCCGTGTTTCGGCCCCTGGAAGGTTCCTGATGGCGCGCAACCCGATCCGGGACGAAATTGCCATTGTGGGTCTGGGCTCCACGGGATTTCATCGGGATTCCGGCGGCCGGTCCGCCAAGGCGCTGGCGTGTGACGCCTCGATCCGCGCGATTCGCGACGCTGGCTTCGAACCCGGCGATATCGATGGCATCGTGGGCGCTGCCGAACCCGGCGGACCCAACCCCAATGAAATGAGCGCTGCCCTGGGTCTCCCCCAGGTGACTCATTTCTCGAGCCCCATGCCGGTGGCGGTATTCGCCCTTGTGGACGCCATGAACGCGATCTTCTCGGGATCCTGTAGCACCGTGTTGCTTTACTTCGCCTATACCCGGCTGCCGTGGAACTCGCGTTCGGCGGCCGAGGATCCCTTCCGTCGGCATCACACTCTGGGCGTGATGCCGTCCCCCGAGTCCGTGAATGCGGCCGCCGCCTATGCGGCCTGGGCCAGCCGCTACATCCACGAATACGACGCCCGGCGGGAAGACTTTGGCCGGGTTGCGCTCAACGCCCGGGCGGGTGCGGCGCGAAACCCCCTGGCGGTGATGAAGGCCCCCCTGAGCATGGAGGGGTACTTGCAGGCGCGGATGATCCGGGAACCCCTGTGCCTGCTTGATATGGATATTCCGGTGGATGGTGCCGATGCCTTCGTGCTGACCCGGACCGAGTGCGCTCGGGAAAAGACACGGAACCCGGTGGTCGTTCACGCCGCCACAACGGGCCTGGTGGGGACGAACGACGAGGACCAACTGCCCAGCTTGCGTCGGCACGGCCAGCACGTGGTGGTTGAATCCCTGCGGGCCAAGAGTGACCTCTGGCTCGAGGACATGGACATTTTCTTCCCCTACGACGGTTTCAGCATCATCACCCTGGGTTGGATCGAGAATTTCGGGTGGTGTCCGCCGGGCGGGGCAGGGCGCTTCCTTGAAGAACACTGGGACCCTCAGGCGGGTTGCGTGATGATCGACGGGCGCATTCCTCTCAATCCCCATGGTGGTTCGCTCTCCGAGGGGGCCACCCGGGGTTCAGGACATATCCGCGAAGCCGTCATGCAGTTACGCGGCGATGCGGGCGAGCGTCAGGTGGCTGGGGCTCGGAATGCACTGATTGGCTGCGGGGGATTCTTTTTCAACTCCCAGGGTGCGATTCTGCGGCGACTCTGATCGGGAAGGGCCCCGGGAGCATTTTGCGATGGAAAGCAAGGCTGGAAAGCAAGACTGGACCGAAAGGCTGAACCGAGGGGTCGCTCTCCGAGTCGAAACATGGGAAACTGGGGCATGATTTACGATTGGAAAGCCGCGGGAGTGTTTTTTGTCAGCCTAGTTGTTCTGACTGTCGTCGGTCGCCGGTTGATCTTCCTGATTCCTGCTTTCCAGAAGATGCGAGAGCTGAACCGGGAGGCCGATCGCCCGAAGTTGGCTCGGGCCCGTTTCAAGAAGGCCGTCAAGGCGAGCAACCAGACAGGTCTCTATACGAACCTGGCCTTTTATATTCTGGTTCTTCCCTTCGCGATCAGCCTGGATTCCCGGCCCCTGTGGCGACACGCGGTGGACGTCGTCGCGGTTCTCCTGCTCTTTGATTTTTTCTATTACCTGACCCACCGATTTATTTTTCATGGCAAGGCTCTGCGCAAGGTGCACTCTCTTCACCACCAGGCCCTGAAGCCCACATATATCGACGCGCTCTACGTTCACCCCCTGGAGACCTTCATCGGGTTGATGCTCTTTCTCTGGTCGATTCCGGCGATCGCTCTGGCCGGCGGTGCTCCCTTGAGTGTTTTCTCCGTGGTGTTGGCCACGCTCTTGTTTACCCAGCTCAACACCCTCAATCACACTTATGTGAACTTGCCCTATTTCCCTTTCAAGGTGGTGGACTACATCACTTCGATTCACGCGGCGCACCACGTGGACATGGGCTCGGGCAACTACGCCACCCTGACCATGCTTTACGATTGGATCTTCGGAACCCTGGAAAAGCCGGTTAGCCGACCGAATCCCTAGCTTTCAGGCTGGGCCCGAATACAGGCGAAGATCGATGGAGGAAATTCCATGCGGCTTCTCACCGCGCCGACGCCCAACGGTTGGAAGGTGTCGATCATGCTCGAGGAACTGCGTGAGGCCGGGCATCCGCTGCCGGATCTCGAGGTGGAATACATCAATATCATGAAGGGGGAACAGTTCGAGCCCGCCTTCACCCGGGTGGGGCCGAACCAGAAGATCCCGGCTCTGGAGGATGGCGGTTTCTGTCTGATGGAGAGTTGCGCGATCCTGGAATACCTGGGCGAAAAATTCCCCAGTCCGTTGCTGCCCCGGGAACTCGAGCCACGTTTTGATGTGCTCCAATGGGTGTATTGGCAGGCGGCCAACGTGGGGCCGGTCTTTGGGAACAAGCTCAGCTACACGCGCTACATGGACGATGTAGATCCCGCCGAGAAGGCCCATCCCCTCAAACGCTTCGCCACCGAGGCCCAGCGCTTGATGGGGGTCCTGAGCCGACGCCTGGACGGACGCGACTTCGTTTGCGGCGATCAGTTCACCCTGGCGGATATCGCCCTCTATCCCTGGGTGCGCGGCTGGAAGTGGAGCAAGATTCCGATTGTTGGAATTCCTCACCTGGAGGCTTGGGTCGAGCGGGTTCGGGCCCGGCCGGGCGTGGGGCGGGGACTCGCCTACGGTGTCCCCAAAGAAGAAGTCGATCAATGGAGCGAAGCCCGCAAGGCCCAGGTGGCGGCTAGTGGCAGGACCATCGCCGCCACCGAGAACCTGGCCGGGGGCGCATCGAGGAAAAGGGGCGACGAAAGTGCGTGAGATTGGAAGTCCGTGAGACGGGAAGTCAGTGAGTAGGGAAGCCAGGAAAAGGGAAGTCCGTGAGGCACGGCATTTCCGAAAACCCCAGGAATAGGTGATGGAGGACAGAGTCTGATGTCCAATGAAATTGCGGATCCCACTGCGTGGCACAATCTCGTGAAGGAAGAAGCCATCGATCCCCATCGAGCCATTGTCGACCCCCACCACCATTTGTGGCGTCGAATCGGCTTCGGTCCCTACTTGCTCGAGGACCTCTGGCTCGATACCGACACCGGGCACAATGTGGTCAAGACCGTGTTCATGGAATGCGCTGCGGAATACCTAGAGGACGGCCCCAAG
>CAWVXN010000327.1:0-4170 GCA_963933695.1 uncultured Myxococcales bacterium
GAGGACACTCCGTCGTTGGGGTAGTCGATCAGCGGCGTCTCACCAAAGGGCGAGGAGTTCAGGGCCCAAATCGTTTGAGCCGCCATGGCATCCACCACGTCCATGCCCAGGGTGACCTCTCCAAACACTGCATAGCCCGAATCGAATTGCGGGTTGTCCTGCACATTGATGAACCATTGGCTGGTGGCCGAATTCGGATCATCCGTGCGCGCCATCGCGATGGTGCCGCGTAGATTCTCGAGACCCACCAACTCACGAGCAATGGGTGGACGTGTGGTCACCGAATCTATGAACGTCCCGGAGTTGATAAAGAAACCCCCGCCCTGGACGATAAAAATGTTTTCCTGGACACTTCGGTGCACAAAACCCGTATTCGTATACGCACCCTCGTCCACGTACTGGAGGAAGTTGTCGACGGTGGCCGGCACGTCGGCGCTGCACAGAAGGAGCTCAATCTCCCCAAGAGTCGTCATCATCTGGACTCGGGGACGGTCGGGGGCAGAGGTGCAACGGGGAGCCGCCAGAGCCACATGGGCTCCCAGCGCCAGCCAGAGACCCGCCGCAAAAAAAGAAATAAATCCCCAGCCCGAGCCCTGTGACTTCATCATTTCACTTGCTCCCGGAGTACGCCCCCAAGGACCGAGCCTACCACGAGCGGGGGAGACGGGGAATTCCCGAGTTCGGCGTTCGCCGCCCCCCGGTCCCGGGCTCGGTGGCCGTTCACGGCGATGCTGAACGAAGCCCGACAACGAGCCCCTTTCGACTCCCGCCGCTTGCGGGGCCAGTCGGCAGATCCTATAACGACAGCATGACAGAAAAAAGCAATGCACAATGGCGCCTGAGGGCCCGGCCTGTGGGTCTGGTCAAGGAATCTGATTTCGAACTGGTTCACGAACCGCTTTCCGGTCCAGGGGATGGGCAGGTGCTGGTACGCAACCATTACCTCGCCTTCGAACCCGCCATGCGAGGCTGGCTCAATGACGTGCCCAGCTATATCCCGCCGGTGGGCCTGGGTGAGGTGATGCGCGCCTCTACCGTGGGCGAGATCGTCGAATCCAATCATTCCGACTATGCAGTGGGCGACATGGTCTCGGGCATGCTCGGCTGGCAGCAATTCGCGCTGACCGACGGAGCCCCCGGACCCATGGGTGGGCTCACGAAGGTTCCCGCAGGCGTCCCGCCGGAGTTGATGCTGAGCGCCCTGGGTGGCACGGGTTTGACCGCCTATTTTGGAATGGTAGAGATCGGTGAGATCCGGGAGGGGGACACCGTCCTGGTTTCCGGCGCGGCCGGAGCGACGGGAAGCGTCGCGGCCCAGATCGCTCGGCTCAGGGGCGCGGCCAAGGTCGTGGGCATCGCGGGCGGCCCGGAAAAATGCAAATGGCTCACCGAGCAGGCCGGCCTGGATGCGGCCATCGACTACAAATCTGAAAAGGTTTCCGCGCGTATTCGGGAAGAATTTCCCAAAGGCGTCAGCCTCTTCTACGACAATGTCGGTGGCGACATCCTCGATCAAACCCTGCTCCAAATGGCTCCCTTTGGCCGCGTTGTCCTCTGCGGGGGCATCTCGGCGTACAACGAAGAGAAGCTGCCCCCTGGACCGGCGAACTACATGCAGATCGTCATCCGTCGCCTGACCGTGAAAGGATTCATCCTCATCGACCACTTTGCCAAGGCGGGGGAAGCCATCGGCGCCTTGTCGGATTGGATTCGCCGGGGTGAACTCGTGCACGCCGAAGATATCCAAGAGGGTTTCGAGAACGCGCCCAAAACTTTCTTGCGACTTTTCGAGGGTCAGAACCTCGGCAAGCAGTTGCTCAAGATCGCCGGCCCCTAGGCAGCCGAATCCCTCCGTCGCGGATCAACAGGCCCGAAAAGAACAGCGCCAGCACAAACACAATGCTCCCCATCAAGATGAGGGTCAGGCGTTCGCCGATCCGATCCGCCAGCATCCCATAGGGGAGCGCCATAATGCCAAAGCCCGCGAATGCGAGCAGGGCAAGGGACATCACCCGCCCGATATAGTGCGGTTCGGTCTCCCGGGCGATCACGGCGCCGTTCAGCGATTGGAAGCCGCCGCTCCCAATCCCCACACCAAACATCCCCCAAAGAACCCAGGGATAGCTCGGCGCCCAGCCCACGCCGAGCAGGCCCACGCCGAAAATCGCAGCCATGCAGGCGTAGACGAGATCTGCGTGGACGGAATCGCCAAAGCGAACGACCCAAACACTGGCCATGAGCGCCCCCACGGCCGAGGCCAGAAAAAGTTCGCTCACCTGATCCGCGCTGCGATGGAAAACATTCTCGGCCAGCCCGGGCAGAACCGTCACGTGGGGGAACCCCGAAAAAATCACCAATACAAAAAAGAGAACCAGCAAACGCAAGCGGGGATAGCCCCAGACATAGCGGAACCCATCGGCCACATCCGCGAGAACGTGGCTCTCCCGCGCACCCGGTCGAACACGTGAGGCCGGTAAAAGCAGGAGTGAAAGGGCCGAACCCGTGTAGAAAAGTGCCATGACGAGATACGCGCCCACTGCGCCGGAAAATTCCCAGCCCAGCAGCAAACCCGCCACCACCGGACCGAAAACTCGTGAACCGGTATTGGCCACGGTGTTGATCGCCATGGCATTGCCCCGACGCTCCGAGGGAACGAGTTCGACCACGAGCCCTTGACGCGCCGGTCCCAGAAAGGCCAGGGTGACGCCGATCAGAAAGGCGCTCAGGGTCAACAGGGGAATCGTGATGTTCTCGCTGTAGATGAGGTACGCCGTGGTGACGAAAACCACAGCCGCCGTAATCTGCCCGCAGGCCACTACCCGGCGCTTGGGCCAGCGATCCGCGAAAGCACCGCCGAAGGGACCCAGCACCCCCATTCCCAACCCCTGGGCAAAAACAACCGTTCCCACGGCACTGTTGTTCCCGGCGATCTGGAAGGCCACCACCCCCTGGACGATCATCGCCATGAAGAAGGCGACAAACGAGAGCAGGGTACCAAGCCAGAGAACGCGAAAGTCGCGGATCCGAAGCGCCGAGAACATGAGCCCGTAATTCCCTCCGGAAGATTGAAAGCTGAACATACCCGACCCGAACCCGGTCCGTAGGCTAGATTCCCGGACCCCAAGTGCGAAACAAGGAGAAAAAATGAGAATTGGACTCGTCAACGCAACCGCCGAAAATCCGAACGCCGGGCTTCAAGACGTCGTCGACGAACTGAAAAAAATCGATGCCGAGAAGTTTCCCTTTGTGTCCCTCCCCAACATTTTTGGCGTGGACGCCATCACGGCCATCGCCCTGGCCGGCCGGGAAACCCAGAAACTTGAAATGGCCACCGGCGTCGTCCCCACCCCGCCCCGACACCCCACAGCCCTCGCCCAGCAGGCACTCACTACCCAGGAGGCCTGCGGTGGACGATTCACACTGGGGATCGGCCTCTCGCACAAGATCGTGATCGAGAACATGTTTGGCTTGTCCTACTCGAAGCCCGCCGCCCAGATGCGGGAATACCTCGAAGTCCTGATACCCCTGCTCGAAGGCAAGCCCGCCGCCTTCGCGGGCGATCATTACAACGTCAATGCGGGGTTGCAGATTCCCGGTGGCGTCCCCGTTCCGGTCCTGGTCGCTGCCCTCGGACCGCTGATGCTCGAGGTGGCGGGGCAGCTCACCCAGGGCACCACTACCTGGATGACCGGGCTCAAGACCCTGGGCGACCATGTCGTGCCCACCATCACCGCGGCCGCAGACGCGGCTGGCCGGCCCCAACCCCGGGTTCTCGCCGCGATTCCGGTGGCTCTCACCGAGGATGTCGAAGCGGCACGGGAAGCCTGCAACAAGGCTTTCGCCATCTACCCGACCCTGCCCTCCTACAAAGCCATGCTCGATCGCGAAGGGGTCGCGAGCGCCTCTGAGATCGCTCTACTCGGCGACGAAAGCACAATCCTGAAAGGCATCGCGCAGTTCCGCGATGCCGGCGTCACGGATTTTGCGGCCAGCATTTTTCCGGCCGGGCCCGGCACTTCTGAGCGAACCCGGGAGTTGCTTCTGAGCGCGCAGTAGATCGCGATGGGCATTCTTTCCAAGCGCTTATCTTCCAGGCGCTTATCCACCAGGCGCTTATCCACCAAACGCTTATCCACCAGGCGCTTGTTCAGGCGCTTCGACTTCGTGCCT